>JAOAPQ010000301.1 GCA_025462965.1 Bryobacterales bacterium | reverse complement strand
AGGAATACAGAACCTGCAGCTTGGATCTTCCATCGCGGGTTAGCTGCTTCGGCTGTTGGTTGCGAATCAGCCAGACCTCTTTTTCGCGAATCTCGACGCGTACCTGAGCCGATGCAGCGGAAGCGAGAAGGACCAGGAACAGGAGCTGTCGCATGCGTAGGATTGAGTCAAGTTTAGCGGATCGCTGGAATATTCCGGAGAGTGTAATCGCTCCATTCTATTTCTAAAGTATTTGAAGCAAGCGTCGATACATCCATTAGCGGTCGCAGAATCACCGCCGCCGGCTGGATGCCGCCGAAAAATCTAAAGATTAGGATGATCGCCAAATGTATTTCCAGGCATTAAGATTTCGCACCTCAAAAGTGTTTTGCGCGTTGATCGCTTTCACGGCCTCTATGGGCACCATGCAGGCTACAAATTTACTGACCGCAACAACTCCCGTTTCAGTCACCTGCAGCACCACCGCGGGACTTGGCGCCTCTGCCAGCATCGTTGTGAAACCGGTAACGGCTCTCACCGGTTCCAACACGATTGCCGTGACATTTGCCAACCCTGGCGGCGGCCTGGTAGTGACAGCTCCGGGCGGGGGCACCACTCTGAATGCGGCCAATTCCGCGTCCGGCATCACTTATACGGTGAACCTCTCTCCCGGTTGCGTGGGCTCCCCTGCAGGCTCAAGCTCGCCGACAATCCAGTTCAAATCGAACGGCAACACGGACGTGGTCGTGACGGCAAACGCCACGGTGACAGCGACGACATCGCCTCTGGTACCAGCGCCGTCGACGGTCGCTCTTACCTGTACCAAATCCGGTTCGCTCTACAGCCTGGGAAGTGCCAAGACAGTTTCCGTGACTTCCGGCGCTCCCGGGGGTACGGCTTTTACTGTCGATACCTCGGCATCTGCCCCTCCTACGTGGGCTACACTGAGTTCCACCGCGGGGGGCACCGCCAATTCGTCGGCCGTCACTTTTACCGTAACTCCGGCGTCGGGCTGCGGCGGGTTTGCCGCGGGAACGACTACTTCCGGTACGATCCATCTGTTGAACGCGCCGGCTCCAGACAAAGTAATCACTGTAACCATCCAAATCATCGCGGTACCTTCTACACCTCTGACAGTGAACCCAACCTCGGGTTCCTTTTCCTACGTCAAAGGTTCCGGTACGCCCGGTTACGTTGATATCGCCGTAAACTCCGCGAGTTCGCCGAAGCCGTTTTTCGCCGTCGATACTACCACGCTGCCCATCTGGCTTAACGTCGATTCGGCAAGCGGCACCGCCCCGAAGAGTGTTCGGTTCAGCTCGACCCCAGTTGCTGACACACTTGCCCCCGGGACCTACAACACGACGGTCCATCTCACCGTCTCCGGCTACGGAGACCAACTGGTACCCATCAGTATGCTGGTCACGAATCCCGCGGCCCATCTCTCAACGGCCGAAGGCACGACCCGGAATCTCACCTGGACGATCGGAACACCCATCCCGGCCCCATTCATCACCCTGGTGTCCACGGATTCGCCAATTCCCTACACCATGACCACCGCCGGCACCGCTGCGCCCATCGTCAGCGCCAGCCTGTTGAAAGGGCTGGCCTACAGCTTCGGCTCAGCCATCCCCGTCACGTTCGACCCGCTCGTTTTTGCCGCGGCGCAACCGGGTACAATCCTGACCGGCACGGCGACGGTGGTCTGGGGAAGCCCGGCTTCGTCGATCGTGGTGGTTTTCAACATCACTGTCCAGTCGGCAGGAGCCACGCTCACGGCGATCTCTCCCGCCAGCCTTCCCACAGCCAGCGCCGGGCAAACCTTTTCTGTTTCACTGATTGGCACGGGCTTCGTTCCCAGCACCGATCCGACACAGAAAACCAAGGTTGGAATCGTTGTAGGCGGCACCCTCGTTCCCGATACGAATATCGCCACTACCGTCGTGAACGCCTCGAACATCACCCTGACGGTCACTGTTCCGGTATCGCCGGATCTCTACCTTCCTTTCTCTCCCGGCGGCGCCGGCGGCAGCGTCAGCCTTGGCGTGTGCAATCCGACTGGTGGAAACTGCAGCACTCCGACCGGAACCGCGACCCTTTCGATCGGCTCCAATCCGATCATTCAAGGTGTTACGAGCGCGTCCGCTTTCCAGCAGGTTACGCCACCAACTCTTCAGACAATGGCGCCCTATGACCTGGTCAGTATTTTCGGCACCAACTTCTGCACCTCCGGCGGCACAGGTTGCAGCAGCACTCAGGTGCTCTACGGTTCGCCTGACCCGGTTACACTGCGTTACCCGGCCTTTCTCAGTCCGGACAGCGCCGGATCCACGCAACGTCAGTTGTCCGTCACCTTCCAGACGCACGGTTCCAGTCCGACCGCGATCGGAACGGCGGCGCTGTTATTCGCCACGAACGGACAAATCAACCTGCTCGTCCCCGCAGCTTTGTCCACGTACGCCGGCCAGACGGTGGACCTTGTCGTGAATTTTGGCTATGGGACCGGCGCGACCATGAAGAGCAGTTCTCCATTCCAGGTGAGTATTTTGGCTACCAACCCCGGCGTTTTCACAATTGGATCGGACGGCCAGGGTGACGGCGCGATTCTGGGATCGAACTATTCGGTGGTTTCGAGCACCAACCCTGCAGGTATGAGAACGACCGCGAGCGATTCGGACATCGTTCAGATCTACATGACCGGCCTGGGCGTTCCCAACAGTTCGGCCAACAATGCAAACGCGGGCACGAGCGGTGCTTACTTCTCCGATTGCGTGTCCATTTCCAGCTTCCTTACTTCTCTCAGCAATCAATCCGGCGTGACCGTTTCGGCGGCCGACGGTGCGGTGGTCCAGAGTTCGCTGTTGAACAGCAACCGCCTGGCTCCATGTCTGACAACGGCCCCAACGGTGACAATCGGCGGCGTCGCCGCAACGGTCACGTACGCCGGTTGGGTAGCCGATTCGATCGCCGGCCTCTATCAGGTCAATGCAAAACTGCCTGGTCGAGCCGCCGGGACGTTTCATCCAGCTAACGGCGGGAGCACGTTCACGAACCTCCTTGCCCCGCTCCAGTTGCCAGTCGTCGTCACGGCGGGTGGTAATGCAAGTCAGGCGAACGTAAGCCTGTGGGTCGCTCCGCAATTAAAGGTCACCCCGCCCAGTGGCAGCGGCCTGACTGGTACGGTGGGAACTTCGTGGTCCAACTCCAACAATGTTGTCACCGCGAGCGAAGGCACCAGCAGCTATAGCTATGCAGTAACTTCAGGTCTGTTGCCCTCTGGCCTGGCGCTGGGTTCGTCCTCGGGAGCGATTTCCGGACTCCCGGCGGCCAACACTGCCGGATCCTATGTCGTCACGGTCACCGCGACGGATTCCGCCAACATTCCTGTAACGGGCGCCACGACGTTCACTCTGAACATCGCCGGCGGGTTGGTTCTTACCGCTCCTGGTGCTCCGTTTACGCCCGGCGCGGCAGGCTCGGTTTACGCCACAGTGACCACCGTCCAAGCAGCGGGAGGAGTTTATCCGTACTCCTACGCGGCTACATCCAGCCCGTCGGCGGCTGGCATCACAATCGATCCGACTACTGGGATTGTTTCCGTGGACGGAACCGTCACCGCTGGCACTTACCATGTGACGGTAACGGCGACGGACAGCACTTCGGGAACGCCGCTCACGGGCAGCATTACATTTGACATTACCCTGAGCTAGTCTTCTCGACGGCAGTTCGCAGTAGATAGTCGGCGGCGGGAGCTCAAAGCTCCCGCCGCTTTTTTGGGTGAAGGTTATCAATGGTCTGCTGACGTGTAGAGCCCGGGATTAATACGGTGCTAGCTGTGAAACGTCGGCAGATTGCGAGGAACTCGCTGCGACAGGAAGGTTTCTGGTGCAATAGCGGTAAACCCCTTGAAGTCATGTATTAGATGCGGCTGGTCCGAGAAACCGGCTTCGTAGGCGATTTCGGTGAGGCGTTTGCCAGCATCCCAGAGACGGCAAACATTTTGTAAGCGAGCCAATCGAGAAAAGGTCTTTGGTGTTACCCCTACGTCAGCTCGAAACCGCCTTTCCAGTGTGCTGTGACTTGTCTCCAGTTGTCTGGCGAGTTTGTCGATTGAGACTCTGCCACCCGACCGGCGGATTGCGCCTGCAGCAGATTCAACCTGGCGGTTAGGTATATGGGCGGGACGTAGCTGTCTTCTCAGGAAATGGTCAAGGGCGAGACTTCGCTCCTGCATGTTAACTGCATCGGCCAAGGCATTCTGTACACGATCTATATCTACCCTGCTCAGGACGTCATCGAGAGGAGCGGTCAAATCATGGAGCGCATCGATTCTGCCCCGTAGGAACGATGAGGCTCCGATTTCCGTAAATCGGAGAACGATAACGAACGAGTTCGAGGAGAGTTCCACATTACGGGTGTGGCTCTGCAACCCGGAAACAATAGCGGTTGGCAAGACCCGCCCGTTCCATGAGGTAGATCCTGACTGCTGCAGCGTCAGAGTAAGAGTCGTCTCCGGCATCAGTGCCTGGAACCGGGGAGAACGGGACCTCAGAAACAAAACTTCTCGCACATACCGGCGAAGAGACTCTTCGGGTCGATGCACGAAGTACTGTAGCTCTGACACTGCGATGTTAGATGATTTCCTCCAACGAGCGGATTCAATCGTTGAGAGGCACGTTTGGTTGGCGCCAGAATAATGCCGGGCTGCCGATTTTTTACAAGTACCACGTCCTTCGTCTCCGTTACAGTGATCATGACCTGAGTTGTGTTGGTCGGGGGTTGATGAAAAGCGGAAAGCAATTCATATCGTGTGCAAGAAATACATCGCCGCTACAAACGCGGCCTGTGATTAGTGCGGGAGACGTTTCTACCCGAACTGCGAAGCTACTGATCAGACTCATCGTTCCGATCTTTGCTTTTCTCCTTCTGGCAGAGGATGTTCCGTGTATTGCTCAGGAGTTATCGGATCGCGTGTCCGTACAATCAGACCCAGAAAAGAGGCATGCATTGGAAATTGTGTTGATCGATTCGTTCTTCGTCCCGGAAGGGTCGAAGGAGGCGTTTCTTCAGCGGGTGACGAAGAGCACGCAAACGTTGAAGACGTTGCCTGGATTCATTGAGGGCTTGTTTACTTGAAGAAGAGCGGAGAAAGCGACGTAAATATCGTGACAACAGCCGTGTGGAAAGATGAGGCGGCGTTTGAGAATGCGAAGAAAGCCGTGCTTGCGGAATTCCGCAAACAGGGAACGGATCCGGCAGCGATCATGAAGACTCTTGGAGTGCGGGCTTCGCGGTCAATTTACAGCAGGTCGCCATATTGATGCGTGCGGCAGCCCGAACCAAGATCAAGGAGAATCACGTGCTTAGTAACGGTGACAAGTGTTTCATTGAAATCGACGGCGTGTCGATGGCCTATCAGGATCTGGGATCTGGTGATCCGATAGTTTTCCTCCACGGCAACCCGACCTCTTCGTTCCTTTGGCGGAACATCATCCCACATCTGCAAAGCTTCGGGCGGTGCATTGCGCCTGATTTGATCGGTATGGGCGACTCCGAAAAACTGGCCAACTCGGGCACTGATTCATATACGTTCGTCGAGAACCGTCGCTACCTGGACGGATTCTTCGACGCCCTTGGACTGAAGGAGCGTGTGACCCTGGTGGTTCACGATTGGGGATCGGCGCTGGGATTTGACTGGGCCAAGCGCAATCCAAATGCCGTCAGAGGCATTGTCCACATGGAAGCGATAGTTGCCGCGATGGACTGGGAGGACATTCCCGCCCCGGCACAGCCGAGGTTCCGCGGGGTTCGCTCCGAGGAGGGCGAGGAACTCGTAGTGCAACAGAATATCTTCATCGAGCAAAGCATCGTCAGAGGAACTATGAGACCGTATACCGACGCCGAAATGGCTGAGTATCGCCGACCGTTTCTTCAGCCGGGGGAAGGCCGTCGGCCGATGCTCACCTGGCCTCGTCAACTGCCGATCGGCGGCGAGCCCTCCGATGTCGTCGCTATCGTCGATGCCTATGCCGTGTGGCTCTCCACAAGCGCGATCCCCAAGCTTTATATCCGAGCAGAGCCAGGAACGCAGTCCGAGAAAATGATTCGACAGGTTCGGACATGGCCGAATCAGCAGGAAGTCGCAGTTGGGGGCATCCACTACCCCCAAGAAGATTCACCCGAGGAGATTGGAGCCTCTATCGCTGCGTGGGTACGCAGGTTGAAGGCCGTTGAATAAGGACCCAGAAAGTAAGCACGGTTTTGTCTTTGGGGCTGACACTTCACGGGCAACAAGTAAATGTCAGGCGAACATTCGGGTGTCGACGCGCCCACGCAAACTAGAATAGTATGTGCGTAGCTGCGGCAGCGCCCATCGTGGAGGGACAGAATGCCCAATCAGCAAATCGTTCCTACCGGGCCGGCCTCGACTCTTCCGGCCGACGACCTCCGCCGAAAACTCACCTCCGCGAGAGCGGACTCCGGCGAGAATGTTCGCCACATCGGTGTGTAGGTGATATATTTTACGATCCTCCTCACTGGAAAAGATACTGCGGGCCAATTCTGCCTCATTGATATGCACATCCCGCCCGGAGGCGGCCTTCCTCCGCACCGACACGATTTCGGGGAGACGTTCACTTTCCTCGAATTCGAAACTCCTCCGCAAGCGCGGTGCGGCTGATGTGCATTTGCTCGCCAGCGGGCCAGGAAGAGTTCTTTCTGGAAGTTGGCGTTCCCGTTCCGACCCGCACCACCAGCGCCTCCCAAACTCTACGAAGCAGCACAAGCCGCGTTCATA
>JAOAPQ010000290.1 GCA_025462965.1 Bryobacterales bacterium | reverse complement strand
TCTCCGCCGGCGAATCAATGGACCGGGCCAGCTTATCCCGAAGGCTGACCGCCTCTTTCAATTTCACCTACACAGATGAAATCACAAAAACCTGAAACATTCAAGAGGAAAAATGTAGAAACTCCAGGCGCGGATGGTCATCCGCGTGGATCAGGGCAAAGGTCAGAAAGACCGGTACGTGATGCTTTCACAGAAGCTCCGGGAGATCCTCCGTGACTGGTGGCGCGTGGAGAAACCCGGGCACTGGCTTTTTCCAGGCGACATCGAGGGCCGGCATATCACCACGGATGCCGTGGAACTGGCCTGTCAGAAAGCCCGCCTCCGCTTCCCGGTTCGCAAGCCAGTTACCCCCCACAGCCTGCGACATGCCTTCGCCGTTCACATGCTCGAAGCCGGTACCGATGTCTGCACGATTCAACTGCTGCTCGGCCACCGCAGCCTCGCTACCACGGCCCGCTACCTGCGGATCGCCACCAGCAAGGTATGTTCGGCATCGAGTCCCCTCGACCTGCTGCCTCGCCCTGTTCCCTTTGAGCCCAGGCCCGCACCGCCTCAGCATTTTTGAACGGCGGGGCTCATGGATCGCCCGAAGCTGGAAGTGGCGGACGTGTTCCGCCGCTATGGCGAAGCCTACCGCGAACAACATGGCGCGTCGATGTCCACAGGGCAGCGGCGCGTCATGGCCGCCATCGAAGTGTGCCGAACAGCCGCTCTCGGCGGCCATATGGAGCGCTGCGACGAGTGCGGTCATGAGCGAAACGCATTTAACTCGTGCCGGGATCGCCATTGCCCAAAATGTCAGTCCCTTGCCCGAGCCCAATGGCTTGAGGACCGCAAGACCGAACTTCTTGAGGTCCCTTACTTTCATGTCGTCTTCACCGTGCCGGAAGAGATTGCGGCGATCGCTCTCCAGAACAAGGAGGCTGTCTACAGCATTCTCTTCCGGACCACAGCCGAGACTCTGAAAACCATCGCGGCGGACCCCAAACACCTCGGTGCGGAAATCGGCTTCTTTGCCGTCCTGCACAGTTGGGGACAAAACCTCCAGTTTCATCCGCACCTGGATTGCGTCGTGCCCGGCGGCGGACCGTCGCTTAGCGGTGATCGTTGGATTTTCTGTCGACCGAACTTTTTCTTGCCGGTCCGGGTTCTGTCTTCTCTGTTCCGACGGCTCTTTCTGGAGTCCCTCGAGAGAGCATTTAATGCCGGCAAACTTCAGTTCTTCAGCACCCTGGAACCACTCCAGAAGCGGTCTGCGTTCACCCGGCATCTGGCAAACCTGAAAGAGCGCGATTGGGTTGTCTATGCCAAAGCTCCGTTCGCAGGACCCGAGCAAGTGCTCGATTACGTGGGCCGCTATACCCACCGCGTCGCCATCTCCAATAACCGCCTGCTCGACATCGAAAACGATCAGGTTCGGTTCAAGTGGAAAGACTATCGCGGAGGCGACCAGGTCAAAACGATGACCCTGAGCGCCGGGGAATTCATCCGCCGTTTCCTGCTGCACGTGTTACCGAACGGGTTCCAGCGCATTCGCTATTACGGGTTCCTGGGGAACCGCCACCGCGAGGAAAAGCTCGCTGTGTGCCGCCACCTGCTCGGCATGCCGCAAGTCCAAAAGGGCAACGCCGAACCGGTGACGGAAACAGACTATCGCGACCGTTACGAAGACCTCACCGGCCGTTCGCTCCGCCAATGTCCCCAATGCCGGCAAGGCAACATGGTCGTTGTCCAGATCCTCCCGAGGTGGTCCGCCCCATTTCCGGCAGTCGTGGATTCCTCATGATCCGCAGCACCGATTCCGAACTCGCGGCAAAGCTGTGTCGCTCTTTCGGCACCACAGGAGAAGTGCGCACGATTCGCGGCCTCAGCTGCTCAGGTTCGCCGATCTGGCCGTTAATCCCCGCTATCGGCGGAGACAGCCACATCTCAAACAGCCCCTGCGCGCACGTTCACGCCTACATGCACCCTGGGCGCTCTCACTTCCCGGGAGGGCACGGTCCTGCACTCCGGCCCGAGAGTGCGGATCACGGCGCAGTTAGTGCGGGCCCGGGACGACCGCCACCTCTGGGCCGAGAAATATGAGCGGGACCTGGGCGACATCCTGATGTTGCAGGGCGAAGTGGCGCAGGCAATTTCCGACCAGCTTCAAATCAAGCTGACGCCTCAGGAACATTGCAGACTATCACATGGTCACTCCGTTCTTCCCGAGGCTTATGAGGCTTATCTTCAAGGAATCTTTTTCCGGAATAAGTGGACTGAACCAAGCCTGTTCAAAAGCATCGAGTTGTTCGATGAAGCCAATCGACTGGACCCCACATTCGCCCGAGGTTATGCAGGCCTCTCCCAGTCCTATTGCGCGCTCGGAATTCTGGGAAGCCTTCCCGCCGTGGCGGTTTACCCAAAGGCGAAGGCGGCGGCGATAAAGGCTCTGGAACTGGATGAGACGGTCGCGGAAGCCCACAATTCACTGGCGGATGTCAGAAAAGGTTTTGATTGGGACTGGGCTGCTGCGCAACCGGAGTATAAACGCGCTCTCGAGTTGAACCCGAGCGATGCCATTGCACACATGTGGTACGCCGATTGGTTGTCTAAAATGGGACGCCACGCGGAAGCCATCGCGGAAGCCGGACGGGCGCGGGCGCTTGCCCCGGTGTCGGTGGATTGCGGTTCCTTTCTTGGACTGATCCTCTATCGGTCGCGGAGATACCAGGAGGCTCTGGTGGCATGCCGGAAGGCTGTGGAACTCGATCCGTATTACCCCGTCGGGCACTGGTTTCTGGCTCTCACTACCGGCAAACGGGCGAGCTTCCGGCGGCGATCGCCGAACTGAACAAGGCGGCTAACCTTTCTGACTCACCCATATATCGGGCGCTCCTCGGCCACGTTTATGGGTTCACGGGCGACACAGTCAAGGCATTGAGCACTATCGACGACCTGAGCACGCTATCGCGGCAACGGTACGTCTCGCCGTTAGACATCGCGGTTGTCTATACGGGCATTGCTGATCGAAACTCCGCGTTCGAATGGTTGGAGAAAGCCTATCAGGAACGTACGATGCGGATTCAAGAACTACCCGACCCGATTTTTGACAGCCTACGCTTAGACGCCCGTTTCAACGATCTCATGCAACGAATTGGTCTCCCAA
>JAOAPQ010000267.1 GCA_025462965.1 Bryobacterales bacterium | reverse complement strand
AAAATCTGCCCCGATCCTGATTCGAGAATCTGCCCGGGTCCATTAGGAGTAAGCACCGTTTGATATGCGCCCGCTCCCGTTACATCACTGGGGAGGTGGACAAAACCATTAACTGTACCTGCGAACGCTATGTCGCCCAGTGAATCCTCCGTCACGGTACCTGAAATAGTGACCGTTTCTCCCGAAGGAAACGTGAGAACCCTGGTCGAAGAGTACGTCATAGGGTGGTCAAGCAGCATACTCAGGCTGATCGCTCCATGAAATGTCTCAGGTCTGGCGAAACTGCAAATGCTTAACGTATAAGCAGTCACGGCAACAGGTTGAAATCCAGTCGGCAAATCTGAGAACGTAAGGCTGGCATTGTAAAACCCAATCGGATCAATTACTCCAGGCCCCCCGAATGTTAGTGGCGTGCCGTTTATCTGACCGGTGACATCAATGCTAAAGGGTATCGGAGCCCCTTTTGCTACCCCCCAAGAGAAGCCAACCACGAATAAAGCTATCGGATAAACACAAATCCGAACGCTCCTTTTTCTTTCAGAACTCGGTATCACTACGAGCCCTCCTGTGGCAGGAACAGCGCTCCGGACTTCAATTGAAGAGAATCGCTCCCGCTAAGTCCTCGCCAACACTCTACAAATATCTGCTTGTCGGTAACCCAGCCACTTGGCGGTGGTCACATGGGCTTGTGCGAGTATCGGCAAGCGGGGCTAAATCTACTTTCTGGAATACCTTCACGCACGCTCCAAATTTTTTTCAGCCGACGTTGTAGGAGATACTAGTTCATACCGACCCAAACCACAAGCCCCCAGGACTCGATTTGTCACCGAGATTGTACGTTCTGAAACCCTTATGATAGTTCCCTCCGAACGCGGGTTCGTTACGATTCGGGCGGCGATGATCCTTCAAATCGTTGCCGCTTGGAATGTGTTCCGTGCCAGAGGAAGTGTTTGATGCTGTTCAGCTCTTGAGCCGTGTCCTGGCCAAGCTGCGGCTGTTCGGCCTCCAGACCTTTGACCGGAAGTGTTGCGTGACGCGGCGATCGACGCCCTAGATCTCCCGGCGAATGCCCGGCACTCTGGCTTCATACTGAGGTCGCGTTTGTTACATGAACCCATGCCCCTGCGGGTTCTATTCGGATAGTACGCGCGAGTGCCGCTGCACTCCCGGCATCATCCAGCGGTATCTGGGCAAAATAAGCGGACCTTTGCTCGACCGAATCGACATTCACATCGAAGTTCCTGCCGTCCCTTATAAGGAACTGCGCGGCGATAGCGTTAGCGAGACTTCCGCGCAAATCCGCGCGTGGGTGGAGGATGCGCGGGCAGTGCAGCAGGCGCGAGGCTATTACAACTCGCGGATGCCATCCCGCCTGATCCGCAAACAATGCGCGCTCGACGCGACAGGCGAGCGGACGCTCGAACTCGCCGTTCGCAAGATGAGTCTTTCGGCGCGCGCGCACGACCGGATCCTAAAGGTGGCGCGGACGATTGCGGATCTCGACCATTCCGAGAGCGTAAACGCGAAGCATGTCGCGGAGGCTGTGCAGTATCGAAGCCTGGACCGGAGCTACTGGACGTGAGATCGACAAGATTGAACTTTCGAAATCCGTATGGTCATGTTATTATGACCATTATGAACGGCATGGATGATGTATCTGCCGCAGATTTTAAGGCTCGCTGCCTGGATCTGATGGACCAAGTCAAATTGAAGAAGACGGAGATTGTGGTGACCAAGTATGGTAAGCCCGTTGCGAAAATGGTGCCGCTCAACGATGAAGCGCCCGAACTGTTTGGCTTGCTTGGCAACTCGGTAACCTACCACGATGACATCGTGGGGCCCACGGGAGAGACGTGGGATGCCGACGCCTGATCGGTTGCTGCTCGACACTCATGTCTGGATCTGGTTGATGGACGGTGCGGCGGGGAAGCTGACAACGGAAATTCGCTCGCGTATTCAGGCGGCGGCTGGCAAGGGACAGGTATATGTCTCCGCAATATCGGTGTGGGAAGTTGCCACTCTCGAGGCAAGGGGCAAGATCACTCTGTCAATGGATTGCAGGACCTGGGTTGATCGAGCGCTTGGGGCGCCAGGAGTGAAATTTGCGGAGTTGACTCCGGCGATTGCAGTTGACAGTACACGTCTGCCGGACGGTTTGCACGGCGATCCCGCCGACCGGATTCTAGTCGCGACGGCTCGCGCGCTTCACGGGACACTCGTGACGCGAGACCGGCTCGTCCTTGAGTATTCACGAAAAGGCCACGTGCACACTGTGAGCGCCGAAACGTGATGTACGCTATGTACGTTTAGAAATTGCATATATGTACGCTCATCTGTATACTGGAGGCGTGAAGGTGACGATCACCAAGCTTCGACAGGATTTGTTTAAGTTAGTGGACCAAACGCTGGAGGGTGAGACGCTCGAGTTCACACATAAAGGGGTGGTGTTCAGGATCATGCCGGAAACTAAACAGTCGAAACTTTCGAAGCTATCGGGTCAAACGGTCGTCGCGCCGGATGCCGATCTCGTCTCCGCGAATCTGCTCAATGAAATGGAAGCCGAGTGGGAGAAAGATTGGTCTGAGCTTTGACCCACTACCTCGATACGCAGGTAGTGGTCTGGCTTTGTGAAAAGAAACTCGACCGGTTGACGCCGGCGGCGGTCGCGGCGATTGAGGCATCGGACCTTCTGGTCTCGCCGATGGTCGCTTTAGAACTTCAGTATCTTTACGAGATCAAGAAGATCCTTCAGCCGCCTCAAGTTCTGCTCGGACAATTGGAAGCCCAGATCGGCTTGCATGTCTGCGACCACCCGTTTCCGTCCGTCGTTCAAAGCGCTCTACTGGAAAACTGGACCAGAGATCCGTTCGATCGGGTGATCGTCGCGAATGCGCGCGCAAACCGCTACTCTCCGCTGGTCACATCCGACACCCGGATTCGCGAGAACTATCCCCGAAGTATCTGGCCCTGATATGCTGTCCGACCACGCCGACCCCTATGACGTATGCCTGCGTGCGGTAGCGTGATATTCTCCGCGCGCCTGAACTGGGACACACGTCCGAACCGCCTCAGCGAGTTGCTGGCTCGCAAACGGCAAGACGGCGTCCGCGTGCTGGATTTGACGGAATCCAATCCGACGCATGCGGGCTTTCGATACCCAGGAGAGCTACTTGCCGGATTCCGCGATCCGCGGATGTTGGTCTACGATCCAGCTTCCGCGGGTCTCCTTGCCGCGCGCGAACAGGTTGCCGGGCTTTGCCGCGTCGATGCCGATCGCGTTGTCCTCACAACC
>JAOAPQ010000241.1 GCA_025462965.1 Bryobacterales bacterium | reverse complement strand
GCATCCGGTAGTGATCCGCGTCATGGAGCGCCTGATCGAGGCGTGGCCTCGCGCCTTGCACTTCGAGGAACTCATGGAGCATGTGGGCGGGAACCATCGGACCGCGCAGTGCGAGATCCTGCTCGCCACTTTCGCGGCAGGCCTCGTTCAGCTGCATATGTGGCGGCCAGTGTTTTCCACCGTACCGGGTGAGCGTCCGGTAGCCAGCCCGCTGGCCCGGCTTCAGGCGGAGTCCGGGTCGGCACTTACCACACTGCGCCACACGAGCGTGGAGGCCAAAGGGCGACTTGAGCGAAAGCTGATCACTCTCCTCGATGGTACCCGCGACCTCGCGGCTCTGAGGCTCGAGCTGGGTGACGAGGCGTCGCAAGGCCAAGTGGAGGACAACCTCCTGAAGACTGCCCGCCTGGGGCTGCTGCTCTAGCGCAGGCTCAGTTATACTCGCTTTTGATCCGCCGCTGCCTCTTCGCCCTCCTCTTCCTGGCCAGTCTGGCTCGCGCTCAGTTCCAGCCTGCTCCCATCCACCCCTCGCCCGATCGTCGCGCCGATGAAGGCCAAGGCCCGTTCGATCGGCTCGTCATCCGCGGTATCACCATGATCGATGGCACAGGCGCGCCCGCGCGCGGTCCGGTCGACATCGTAGTACAAGGGAATCGGATCGCAGAGGTCCGCAGCGTTGGCTGGCCACGCGTTCCAATCGCCGATCGCGACCGTCCATCTAAGGGCGCTAGAGAAATCGACGGCAGCGGTATGTACATCCTGCCGGGCTTCATCGATCTCCACGTTCATACCGGCGGCGTGCCCAAGGCTCCCGACGCGGAGTACATGCACAAACTCTGGATGGCCCATGGCGTTACCACTGTCCGCGGCGTCCCTGCCGGACCCATGGATTGGACCCTCCACGAACGCGAGCGAAGCGCCAGAAATCAGATCGTCGCGCCGCGAATCTTCGCTTATCACCGCCCGTTTACCGGCGAAGGCTGGAAGGATAATCCGGTACACACGCCCGAGCTGGCGCGCGAGTGGGTCCGTTTCGCGGCAAAGAAGGGCATCGACGGCATTAAGCTCGGCGCCGAAGATCCGGAGATCATGGCGGCACTTATCGACGAAGGCAGGAAACTCAACCTGGGCACAGTCGCGCATCTCGATCAGATGGGCGTCGGCCGCATGAACGCGCGTGATGCGGTACGGCTCGGCCTCGGCACTGTGACGCATTACTACGGCATCTTTGAAGCGTTGCTGAAAGACACCACCGTCCAACCCTACCCGTTCGACCACAACTACAACGACGAAGAGAACCGGTTCGGGCAGGTCGCGCGTCTCTGGGACAAGATCTACCCGCGCAGCAGCAAGGAGTGGAACGATTTCCTCGACGAACTCGTCGCTCGCCGCACCATCATGGATCCGACGATGACCATCTACGCCGCCGGCCGCGACCTGATGCG
Organism: Bryobacterales bacterium; assembly: GCA_025462965.1. Lineage (GTDB taxonomy): Bacteria > Acidobacteriota > Terriglobia > Bryobacterales > Bryobacteraceae > JALYXI01. The sequence goes on along the minus strand of JAOAPQ010000241.1, from coordinate 9,081 downwards.
CGCGCGTACGGCGGAGTGGCACCAGACTTACACGCTTCCGTCTCTGTGGGCCTTCTTCGAACCGAGCCGCAGCAACCACGGCTCGTACTGGTACAACTGGACCACCGAGGACGAATACGCCTGGAAGAAGTTTTACCAAGTGTGGATGAGTCTGATCAACGATTACAAGAACAAGGGCGGGCGCGTTACCACCGGCACCGATTCCGGTTTCATATACAAGCTCTACGGCTTCTCTTACATCGAAGAACTGGAGCTGCTACGCGAGGCGGGGTTCCATCCGCTCGAAGTGATCCGCTCCGCAACGCTCTATCCCGCGCAGGCCCTGCACGAGCCAAAGGGCAAGGCGATCGAGTTCGGCATCATCCGGCCGGGTCTGCTTGCGGATCTCGTCATCCTCGATCAGAACCCACTGGAGAACCTGAAGGTCCTCTACGGGACGGGATTTAATAAACTGAATGACGCAACCGGCAACATGGAGCGCGTGGGCGGCGTGAAGTACACCATCAAAGATGGGATTGTTTACGATTCGAAGAAGATGCTCGCCGACGTCGCGGCCATGGTGGAGCGCGCGAAGGCGGGGCACCGATGAACCGGCGCCAGTTCCTCGCCACGACGGCTGCCGCGCCACTTCTGGCTGAGGCCCGTCACCCGGGCATCTTTAAATTTACTCTTGGGACGCCGGAGCAGATCACTCCGGTCAGCACGCGCCGTTACGCTCCCGTCTCCACAGACTCTCTTCCGGGCATCTCGACCGCACCGGTCACTCCCAAGGGGAGAATCTCGAAGCGCGGCTATCTGGTTACGCTCCCGCTCGCGCCGAATGAACTCGTCTACGGCCTCGGCCTCCAGCTGCAGTCATTCATCCAGCGCGGCCTGAAAAAGAAACTGCGAGTCAACGCGGACCCCAAGGTCGATTCGGGCGACTCCCACGCGCCAGTCCCTTTCTATGTCACGACGCGCGGCTACGGAGTCCTTATTGACACCGCCAGATACGCCACGTTCTACTGCGGCAACAAGAAACGCAAAGGCATCCCAGACGAAGCCGGAAGTAGGACAGGCGATGGTTTTGTGTCGCCTGTCGGCCTCCCCGCGGCATACAATCGCTACAACTTCAACCAACCGAGCGAAGTCTTAATCGAAATTCCGGAGGCGCAAGGCGTTGATGTCTACATCTTCGCGGGTCCCTCGTTACGCGAAGCTGTGCAACGGTACAATCTGTTCTCGGGTAGCGGCCCCATACCGCCGCGCTGGGGTCTCGGTATGTGGTATCGCGCCAGTCAGGATTTCACCCAAGACGAGGTCCTGAAGCTCAGCGCCGAGTTCCGCCAGCGCCGTATCCCGTGCGACGTCATCGGGCTCGAGCCAAAATGGCAAACGCACGCCTATTCCTGCAGCTACGTCTGGAGCGATAGGTTTCCCGATCCCGCGGCCATGGTGGAAAATCTCGCGGCCGATCATTACCGCCTGAATCTTTGGGAGCACGCTTTCACACATCCCTCGTCGCCCATCTATAAGGACCTCCTCGCCCACTCGGGCGACTACGAAGTCTGGGGCGGCGTGGTGCCCGATTTTCTCCAGCCGGAGGCTCGCGAAATCTTCGCCGACTTCCACGAAAAGACCCACGTCGCTCTCGGCGTCTCCGGCTACAAACTCGATGAATGCGATAATTCCGATTTCACCGGCAACTGGTCCTTTCCCGAATTCAGTGCCTTTCCAAGCGGCGCCGATGGCGAGCAGATGCATAGCCTTTTCGGCCTGCGCTATCAGGACACAATCCAGAGCATCTTCGAGAAACGCAAGCAGCCCACTTACGGCCTGGTACGTTCATCGGGCGCCTTGGCGGCGCCGTATCCATACGTCCTCTACAGCGATCTGTACGATCATGCCGAGTTCATCAAAGGCATCGCCAAATCCGGCTTCTCTGGCATCCTATGGACTCCCGAACTGCGCGATGCCAAGAACGAAGAAGACCTGATCCGGCGTCTGCAATCCGTAGCGCTTTCTCCTATGGCGCTCATCAACGGCTGGTACATCCGCAATCCGCCATGGAAGCAGATCGAGCGTGCCGCTAACAACAAAGACCAGATCGATCCGTATTGGGAGCAGTTGGAATCCCGCTGCCGCGAGGTGATGAATCTTCGCATGCGCCTGGTTCCGTATATCCATTCCGCGTTCATCCGCTATCACCGCGACGGCTTGCCCCCTTTCCGCGCGCTGGTCATGGACTACCCGCAAGACCCGCAGACATGGACCATCGACGACCAGTACATGATGGGCGATAACATCATCGTCGCGCCGGTGGTAGCCGGCCAGCACGAGCGCTCCGTCTATCTACCGGAAGGCGACTGGCATGATTACTGGACGGGCTATCGCCACTCGGGCCGCATTCAGGTGCGCGCCCCGCTGGAGCGAATTCCTATTTTTGTCAGAGGTGGAACCATTTTGCCGCTCGCCGATATCACGCTCCATACGGACGATCCTGCGAGTTGGAATCTCACCGCGATGATTTATAGCGATGGGGCCGCGACGGGGACGCTCTACGAGGAAGACGGAACCGAAGTCCGCTACACGTGGGACGGCGGCAATTTCCGCGGGGCAGGGAAGCGGTACGTCATCACCGATCGCAAGCTCATGCGCGGGTAAGGAGAGACGCCGTCAGCCTCCCGGCAACTTCAAGCCGAACAGACTCATGCCCTGGCGAGGCAACGGTTCTTCCAGCGCAACGCCGGCAGATAGTGAAGGCGGCCCGCGCCGCACTGGTTGCCGGACAGAAGAATACGGTTCCTCCGGTGGGGGCTTTCGCCCAGTCAGCCAGCGCAAAACATATTCGGCGTACCTACGCAACATTACGATGCCTCCGCAGAGCGAGCATACCAGTAAAATCGCCCGGCATCTTCGGCACGGTCATCCACCCTACCGCTTCTTTCCCTTCAGCACCACATGAATCTCATCACTTCGCGGGTTCGCAAACCGGCAAACCACGCGGCCTTCGCGATCAAGTGAAATGATCGCGGGCATAGTCGATTCCGAGAGCATCCAACCCGGCGGCAGCGTCACCTGGTTCCGAGGCCGGCCAAGGGTGCGATCCCAAACGAACTCGCCGTTCTCCACGCGGTAGCCCGCCGGATCGGTATAGGTTTCCAGCACCCGAATCCGCACCGACTCGCCAACCGCGATTGCGCGCGGCAAATCCGCCTGCACTGCGCCTTCCACTGCATACGCCTTTAACTCCTCGCCGGTATCCAGATCAAAGAACCGCGCATTCGCCGCCGTCGATCCCTTGCGGATAAAACTCTGCACCGACTTCTGCCCGGCCTTCGAAACATTGAAATCGTGGGAAATCCGAAACTGATGCGTCTCCGGCTCCAGCAACCAATAACTGATTTCCCGATCCTGCTCCGCGCGATGCACCTGCATCAAAGACAGCAGCATCAACCAGACGATCATTTCACCTGCCTCCCGCGCAGCTTCACCAGCAGTTGATCGTCGCGATCGTTAACAAAACTTAAGCGAATCCGGCCGTCGCTCTGCGTCGAAACGATTCCAGGGGCGGAGCAGGCGACCAGCTCGAATCCGGCGGGCAGCACGATCACGTTCCGCTTGATTCCGAAGCTCCGTTCAAAAACCAGTTCTTTGCCATCCGCCGAATACGATGCGGCGTCCATGTAAGTCTTGAATATTCGTACACGCGTCTCGCCGCCTTTCGGCACCGGATGCGCTAGTATCACCTGCAAATACTCGTCGGCTGACTGCTTCGCCTTAAACCCGTGCTGCTTGGCGGCGTCGTACGTCACAGTCTCGAACCTGAGGGGTTTGCCGGTCGCCGCATCGATAACGCGTTCATCGGAAGCGACCGATCCGCGCCGGATCGGGTTGAATAAATACGGCGAAGCCTCTACCGCTGTCGCCATATCGTAAACGATGGCGAACTTGTGCGACCCTGGCGCCAGCAGTTCGTACACGGTCAACTCGTCGCTTGCGGGCAAGAAACCGCAAAAGCAGAGCAGCAAAATGGGAAGGCGCATCGCTATAATCCAAGTATGGTCGCACAGAAGCAGCAGAAGCTGTTTAGTCTGCTGGGTGAAATGGAGCGCGTGATTGTCGCTTATTCAGGCGGCACGGATTCCGCCTATCTCGCCTGGGCCGCTCACGAAGTGCTGGGCGAACGGGCGCTGGCCGTCACCGCCGATAGCGCCTCGATTCCCGCTTCGCACAAGCGCGACGCCGAAGATTTCGTACAGCGGTTCGGCATATCACACGAGTACATCGAAACCCGGGAATTCGAGAATCCGGACTACATCAAGAACGACGCGAACCGCTGCTTCCATTGCAAAGACGAACTGTTCACACGCCTGGAAGAAGTGAGCCGGATGCGACAGATTCCGAACATCATTTACGGCGTGAACAAGGACGATTTAGGCGATTACCGCCCGGGCCAGAACGCGGCGAAACAGCATCAGGTGAAAGCACCGCTGGTGGACGCGGATCTGACGAAAGCCGAAATCCGCGAACTTTCCCGTCTGGCCGGTCTGCCGACCTGGGACCGCCCGGCAGCCGCTTGCCTGAGCTCCCGTATCCCTTATGGAACGCCGGTAACGCTCCAGAACATCAAGACTGTCGAAGTAGGCGAGGAGGAAATGAAGGCGCTCGGATTCCGCCAATTCCGCACACGCTTCCACGGCGAACTCGTGCGCATCGAGGTGGCGCGCGAAGAGATGGAGAAGGCGCTCAATCTGGAAATGGCTGGAAAGCTCACCGCCCTCTTCCGCAAGCTCGGTTACAAGTTCGTGACTCTTGATCTACAGGGTTATCGTCAGGGCTCGATGAACGAGTTGCTCTCGATCTGAATCTCGCCGTTCTCCACGCGAAACACCAGAACATCCGCCCGCTCTCCCACCACCAATCCGCGCTTCCGGCCCGGAATATTCGCCGCCCGGGCAGGATTCACTGTCGCCATCCGCACGGCTTCACGGAGGCTTAACTGCGCCAGTTTCATCAGGTTTGCGACGCCGTGGTGCATCCTGAGCGAAGAACCCGCCAACCGGTCCGTACCCGCCAGCACAACGTGATCGTCTTCGGTGAGATCCACTGCCTGCTCGCCGAGATGGTACCTGCCCGGCTTCGCCCCCGCCGGTGAACTCGCATCGGTCACAAGCACCGATCGCTCGACGCCCTTAGCGCGGATACAGGACTTCAAGAACGCGCGCTGTATGTGGATGCCGTCTACGATAAAGCTCGCTGTCAGGCGGTCCTCCGCCAACTGTTCCCAGATATAGTTGGGCTGCTTGCGGATCATTGCATGCGCCGCGTTGCCCAGGTGGGTGGACATGGTGGCTCCCGCGGCTACTGCGTTCGCAATCTGGTCCGGAGAAGCGTGCGTGTGCCCGATGCTCACCGTTACGCCGTCGCTTGCAAGAGCTTCAATGTACGCCGTGGCGTTGTCCCAGTGCGGCGAAACGGTCACGATCCGGACGCGCCCATCCGTCGCATCCTGCCATCGGCGGTACTCCGCGATGTCCGGCACCCGGATCCATCGCAATGGATGGGCGCCCCGCGGTCCTTCCTCGGGCGAAAGGTGTGGACCTTCCACGTGAAATCCCTCAATAGCCGAACTCGTAATTCGGGCAAGGTTCCTCAGGGCGCCGAGCATATCGTCCGGGCCGCCCGTGATCACCGTCGGCAAGAATCGTGCCACACCTGTTGAGCGGATCACCTCGATCGAGCGCAGGATTTCGCTAGCCGGTGTCGCGGGCGAATTATAGTCCACGCCCGCGAATCCGTTCACCTGAATGTCAATGAAGCTTGGGCAGATGTAGCGGTCCGTTACCGAGCCCGGCCGAACGGCGCGAATCGTCCGCTCGTACTCGACCTCGATCGGTTGGCCAGTTTCTACGTCAACGCCCGAACAGATCATGAATTCTCCGGTTTATACACAAATTTCCAACAGGGTACTAGAGCTAACCTGCACATTCAATGGGGCAACAAATCTGTTGAAAAGCACGGAATTCGCATGGCGGCCGGCACGAGCGTCACGCTACAACAGAGTCAATCGTCGAAGACTGTGAACGCGGGCGGCGGCCGCAACCTCAAGGTAGGGGCCGGTTGGAACCTGCGTTCACAGCACTTACGTGCGACTATTTCAGCGCGGCGGCCGGCTCGCGCACTTCCACGGGAGAAAGCCATCCGTGGCGATCTTCCTTGCGGCCCTCCACAATCGCAAAGAACTCCTTCTGGATGCGCTCCGTGATTGGGCCCCGCGAACCTTTGCCAACTGTGATGCGATCGATCGACCGGATCGGCGTGACTTCAGCCGCAGTACCGGAGAAGAACACTTCATCGGCGATGTAAAGCAGTTCGCGAGGGATGATGCCTTCCACGATTGGAATGCCGAGGTCGCGCGCGATCGTCACAACCGTATCGCGTGTGATGCCGGGCAATACGGACGCGCCCAGGGGAGGAGTCAACAATTTGCCGTCGCGCACGAGGAAGATATTCTCGCCCGAGCCTTCACTCACGTAGCCGGCGGTGTCCAGCGCGATACCTTCGCTGTACCCGTTCGCCATCGCTTCCATCTTGATGAGCTGCGAATTCATGTAATTGGCGCCGGCTTTCGAAAGCGCCGGCAGTGTGTTCGGAGCAATGCGCGTCCAACTTGCGACGCAGACATCCACGCCGCTGGCCATCGCCTCCTCGCCGAGGTACTTGCCCCACTCCCAGCAAGCGATATAAACGTCGACGGGGTTCTTTAACCCGTTCACGCCCACCTCGCCGTAACCGCGCAGCACGATGGGGCGGAGGTAGCACGAAGGGAGGCCGTTCACCTGCACCACGTCCAGCATGGCCTGAGCAAGTTCCTCGTGCGAAAATTTGAACGTGTCCATGCGGTAGATCTTGGCCGAGTCGACCAGCCGCCGGACGTGCTCTTTCAAGCGGAAAATCGCCGGACCGGATGGTGTGGCATAGCAGCGAATGCCTTCGAACACAGAACTGCCGTAACTGACAACGTGGCTAAGGACGTGAATTTTCGCGTCGTCCCAGGCGATTAGCCGTCCGTTATGCCAGATTTTCTCCGTTGCCTTCAACATACGGTCCAGTATAACCGGAACGGCGGGCGCGGCTGTTTTCGCAATGCGAAGTGCATTATATTTTCGCTTTCTTGAATCCGAAACGACCTCGTTCCGAATCTACTCGCGTATAGCGTACTCTGAAAGAAAGCACATATGTGGATTGTAAGGCTGGCCCTGCGCCGGCCCTATACCTTCGTCGTAATGTCGGCGCTGATCGTGATTCTTGGCATCGCCGCGATCATCACGATGCCCACGGATATCTTCCCGAATATCGATATACCTGTCGTCAGTGTCATCTGGAGCTATACCGGCATTTCCCCCGATGAGATGGAAAAGCGGATCACCACCATTTCCGAGCGCGCTCTCACCACAACGGTGAACGATATCGAGCACATCGAATCGCAGGCGTACAACGGCGTTACAGTCATTCGCGTTTACTTCCAGCCCAGCGCGAAGGTCGAGCTTGCCATCTCGCAGGTTACGGCGATCATGCAGACCATCCTGCGCGTTCTTCCGCCCGGGATGACCCCTCCCAGCATCATCAAGTACAACGCCTCCACCGTACCCATCCTGCAGCTCGGTCTCTCGAGCAAAGTGCTCTCGGAACAGGATCTTTACGATCTCGGCACCAACTTTATCCGTACCCAACTGGCTACCGTGCAGGGCGCCTCCGTTCCGCTGCCTTACGGAGGCAAGCAGCGTCAGATCATGGTCGATCTCGACCCGCAGGCCCTCTACGCGAACAACCTCTCGGCCACCGATATCTCGAACGCCATCAACAACCAGAATCTGATCCTTCCCGCCGGCACGGCGAAAGTCGGTGACCGCGAATACCTGGTTCACCTCAACTCCAGCACCAATACCGCCCTCGAATTGAACGACCTGCCTGTGCGGTCGTCCAATGGAGCGGTCGTTTACATCAAGGACGTCGCGCAAGTGCGGGATGGCTATGCCGTTCAGCAGAGCATCGTGCGCACCAACGGCAGCCGCGGGGCTCTGCTCACCGTTCTCAAGAACGGCAACGCCTCCACGCTGGATATCGTCAAGCGAGTCAAGGAATCGATCCCGAAAATTCTTGCGGGCCTGCCGTCTTCACTGAAGGTCAGCGAGCTGTTCGATCAATCACTCTTCGTTCGTGCCGCCATCCAAGGCGTGCTGCGGGAGGGAGCGATCGCCGCCGGCCTCACCGGGCTCATGATCCTGCTGTTCCTCGGGAGCTGGCGGAGCACGATCATCGTCTGCATTTCCATTCCGCTCTCGATTCTCACTTCAATCATGATTCTCGGGCTTTGCGGCCAAACCATCAATGTGATGACGCTTGGCGGGCTTGCGCTCGCTGTCGGGATCCTGGTCGATGACGCAACCGTCGAGCTGGAGAACGTACACCGCAATATGGCCATGCGCAAGCCCATCACGCGCGCGATTCTCGACGGCGCTTCGCAGATCGCGGTTCCGGCATTCGTTTCGACTCTGGCTATCTGTATCGTGTTCGTACCCGTGCTTTTGCTTACAGGCGCGGCGAAATATCTGTTCACGCCACTTGCCATGGCCGTGGTTTTCGCCATGATGATGTCTTACTTCCTTTCGCGCACGCTGGTTCCGACCATGGTCCATTTCCTGCTGCGCCCGGAAGTGGAATTGTATCGGCAGGGCGGGGAGCACGCCCAGGGCGAGGGCTGGATCTGGCGCGTTCACGGCGCGTTTAATCACCGCTTCGAGCAGTTACGCGACAGGTACCGCGGCGCTCTTCACTGGAGCCTAGCGCATCGCGGCCCGGTGATCGCGATCTTCGCGATCTTCTGCCTCGGTTCACTCGGACTCGGCCTGGTGGTCGGCGAGGACTTTTTCCCATATATTGATTCCGGGCAGATGCGCATGCATGTCAGATGTCCGCAGGGTACGCGCATTGAGGAAACCGAGCGCATTTTTGGCGAGGTGGAAGACGAGATCCGCCGCCAGATTCCCCGCAACGAGATCGATACGATTCTCGACAATATCGGTCTGCCGCCCGGCG
>JAOAPQ010000230.1 GCA_025462965.1 Bryobacterales bacterium | reverse complement strand
AAGATTTCCGGACTTGTCAAACATGTTTGATGATGCCAACTAACAACTTTCCCTTGTCAATAATCACAAGCTGTACCTGTTAATCGACGGAGAGAAACTTGTTTGACTCCGCTGCAGAAACCACCTTACAATCCGTCTTGGCTTGCTGCCCGGCATCGCTAAATAAGCTCACATTCTAAAAATTCCGTACACGCGATGACTGGCAAGAGTCAAATATTCCACGGGGGACAAAGGTGCGTCTTGGTCTAATTGGTTGCGGCTCGATCGGAAGCGCGGTGATGAAGACGATCGCCGCAGGCGATTTGCCCGGAGTCCAACTGGTAGGCGTGGCGGGCCTGACCAGGCGCAACGGTTCGCCAAAAGCGGATTCCACGCCGGTAGCTCCTTTCCTTTCCGACGTACCCGCTTTGCTGGACCTCAAACCGGACCTGGTTCTGGAAGCGGCTTCCGCCGGCGCCGTTCGTTCGTTCGCGACAGGTATCTTCGATTGCGGCGCGGATCTGATGATCGTGAGCGTGGGAGCGCTGGCGGACCCCGAGTTCCTGGCGTGTTTGATCGAGAAAGCGCGACAAACGGGCAAGCGCATCTATGTTCCTTCGGGCGCGATCGGAGGTGTAGACATCATCAAAGCAGCGGCATGCGGCGGCCTCGAGGAATGCCGGCTCACCACCATCAAGCCGCCGATGTCTCTGAAGGGCGCTCCCTATTTCCTGGAACAGGGCATTGACCCGGAAGCGATCCGGCAGGCCACGGTCATCTTCGAAGGAAACGCCGCCCAGGCCGTCCGTTCTTTCCCACAAAATCTGAATGTCGCTGCGACCATCAGCCTGGCGGGTCTGGGCCTGGATAAAACCACGGTGCGGATCATCGCCGATCCCGCCGCCACGCGGAACGTCCATGAGATCTTCCTCCGCGGCAATTTCGGCGAAGCTACCATCCGGTTGGTGAACCAGCCCAACGCCGAGAACCCGAAATCGAGCTATCTGGCTAGCCTCTCAGTCATAACCACACTGCAATGCGTGAGCCAGCAATTTCAGCTTGGAACATGAGTATCCGTGAAGCCAAAGACTGATTTCGCAACGTCCCTGAGTGAGGACAGTCCTTTTTTCTTATCGCCGCAGTTGGAGACCATCACCAGTTCCACCTGTATCTTAGACGCAACGGGAACGTTCTTCACTCCCACGCGCCGGCTGCCTTCGATCAACGCAGGCGCCACGCTCACGCCCACGCCGGCAGAAACCAGGGTCATAATCGTTTGACGGTTGTCGGCGTATTGCACAATCTTCGGAGCGAACCCAGCCTCCTCGAACAACAGGTTGCAGCGGGCGCTGTAACCGGGAGTCACGCTATTGGCGAGTGCAATAAAGGGCTGATCCCGGAAATCGCTGAGATGGCACTGCGAAAGCCCCTCCGGAATCAACGATTGCGGCGCTTGCAAAACAAAGCCGGTGCGCAGCAGCGTATCCAGGAAGAGCCCCGGTCGGGGCAGCGGGGAGATCGCAAATCCGGCGTCGATTTCACCCTGGACCAGCGATTCAATCTGTGCGCCCGAACTTTGCAGCCGGATATCGAGATGAATCTCCGGAAAGCGATCGCGAAAATCGGAAAACACGCGGGGGAGCAGGCTCTCCGCCGTCCCACCCGCAATGCCGATCGTCAGCGTACCAGTTTCGCCCCTGCTCGAAAGCTGAGTATCCGCTACCGCGCGATCCAGATGATCGAACAATTCGTGCGCTCGCGCCAGCAGCGTCAAACCCGCTTCCGTCAAAGTGACGTTTCGGGTTGTTCTTTCAAACAGGCGGGCATCTAAGATGAGTTCCAGATTCGCGATTGTTTGGCTCACCTGCTGCTGGCTCAGGTTCAATTGCAAGGCGGCCCGGCGAAAGCTCAGGTTCTCTGCCACGGCCAGGAAATACCGCAGGTGTCGAAGCTCAATCAACGAAGAACTCGGTTGCATGGTCCGCGATTGCAAGATTCCGCTGCCGCAACGGAAAATTCAGTATAGATCCGTGCCTCCCCGCTCGCAACCATCGCTCCGGGTCTGTCGCTCCGGGCCGTGTGCTACCATCTGTGCTCATAATTCCCATAGCAGCTGACATGTCCACCACCGTTCCCAACTCAGAAAAACGGGCCTTCTACAAAACGCTTCATTTTCAAGTGTTCGTTGCCATCATTGCGGGCGTTGCGCTCGGACAGTTGTATCCGAAATTGGGTGAACAGATGAAGCCGCTGGGAGACGGCTTCATCAAGCTCATTCGAATGATGATCGCGCCCATCATCTTCGTCACCATCGTTGTCGGCATTGCGAGCGTTCGCGATCTGCGCCAGTTGGGCCGGGTCGGCGTAAAGGCTCTGCTGTACTTCGAAGTCGTCACTACCTTTGCTCTGGTCATCGGCCTCATCGTGGTGAAAACCGTTCAGCCGGGCGCCGGTGTGAATGCCAATCCCGCCACACTCGATACAAAATCGATCCAGCAATACACCGGTCCCACCAAAGTTGTTCACACCGTGGATTTTCTCCTCAACATCATTCCCGAGACGGTGGTGGACGCGTTTGCCAAGGGAGAGATCCTCCAGGTCCTCCTGCTGGCAATTTTATTCGGGATCGGCCTGAGCAGGTTCGCTCAGGCGAAACCAATTGTTGCAGCTCTCGATTCCATCGGCCACTGGCTATTCGGCGTAATCGCCATCATCATGAACGCTGCTCCCATCGGCGCGTTTGGCGCAATGGCCTTCACCATCGGCAAGTACGGCCTGAAGACGCTCTGGCCGCTGGGCAAGCTAATGCTCTGCGTGTACGCCACGGGCTTTCTGTTCATCTTCGTCGTGCTGGGCACCATTGCCCGCGTGCACGGTTTCAGCCTATGGAAATTCCTGAAATACATCGAGGATGAAATCCTGATCGTGGTGGGTACCTCGTCCTCGGAAGCCGCGCTTCCCCGCTTAATTGCCAAGTTGGAGAACCTCGGCTGCTCGCGATCCGTCGTCGGACTGGTGGTGCCTTCCGGCTACGCGTTCAATTTGGATGGCACGTCCATCTATCTGACGATCGCTGCGATTTTCGTGGCGCAAGCCACCAACACCCACCTGAGTACCGCCGATGAATGGTGGATCCTGCTCATCCTCATGCTCACTTCGAAAGGCTCCGCGGCGGTAACGGGCGGCGGCTTCATCACACTTGCGGCCACACTGTCCTCCCTCGGTACGGTTCCCGTTGCGGGCATCGCGCTCCTGTTGGGCGTGGACCGCTTCATGTCGCAGATGCGTTCTGTGACGAACCTGATCGGCAACGGCGTGGCAACTATCGTAGTGGCGAAGTGGGAGCACGCGCTCGACGAAAAACGGGCCGTCCGCGTCCTCAACGGCCAACCTTATCTGGCGGAAGAAGTCGTGGAGACCTAGCACCCGCAGCGTCTCACTCACTCCAGCAATCCAAACGTGAAAAGATCCGTACCGGCGGATCCCCTCCCCGCTTCAATGCCTTCGGCAAACGGCGGATGGATGCATTTACGATTCGATCAAAATAGGGACACTTCTATTGAGGCGAAGGAGGGGACATTTCTATCGAGGCTTGACAGATCGGACAAGCGGGTTGACATTGAGATGCACTTGAGATACAAAAGCGGAGCCGCTTCGGGAGGCTCTATGTCGACCCAAAACCGCTGGCGCGTCCTGCTCGCCTCAGCCATCCTGCCCCTGGTTCT
>JAOAPQ010000218.1 GCA_025462965.1 Bryobacterales bacterium | reverse complement strand
AGGCTCGCGAGCCACCGATTGAAGTCTCGCTTCATTCCGTACTTGAAGTTAACGGAACAATCGTCGTCCTTACCGTTCGCCTGTTCCGCACCGGAGCAATACGGCCATAGTAGGAAATTGCTTTTCGGGTCTTTGTCGAGAAAGCTGGGTATCTCCGCGGGATCGACTATGATCGCGCCCTGCTGCTTGAGTACTTCGATCGCCTCCGCCATGACCTTGGCCTGCTGTGGGTTGAGACCCCCGCGGGGCTTCTCTTGCCCCGGTAAGGTCACCGCATCGTAGTAGAAGGCGCGAGGGATTCCGATGCGCGCGCCTTTGAGGCTGTCCCGCTGAAGGAACTTCACGTAATCGCGGCCGGGCGGGGGAGTGCAGGTTCGAGTAGCGGAATCGTTCGAGTCGGGCGCCGGGCTTTCGAGCACCCCCAGAAGAATCGCCGCATCGGTTACCGTTCGGGTCATCGGACCGGCGGTATCGTGATCGGCGGTAATCGGAATCACTCCGTACCGGCTGATCCGGCCGATAGTTGGCCGGATGCCCACTAACATCGATTGGTTCGATGGCTGTGTAATGGAGCCGCCCGTATCGCTGCCTACATTCGCCACCCAGAAACTTGCGGCTGTGCCGGCGCCGGAACTGGAGCCCCCGGGCGATAGCACACCGCGGCCATCGCTGCTTTCGCGCGGATCGGCGCGCGGATCGTACGGGTTGAAGGCGAACCCGGCAACGGCGTTGTAAGCCGACATCGCGGTAGGGGCGCCGGCGACCCAGTTGGCGAGTTCGATCAGCGTTGTCTTCGCAATAAGGATTGCGCCGGCGTCGCGCAGGTTCTTCGTGAGCGTCGCTTCGTACGGTGGGACATACCCGCTGAAGGCGAGTGCGCCGCCCGTGGTCGGCATATCGGTAGTGTGAATATTGTCTTTGAGCGCGATCGGGATGCCATGCAGCGGTCCGCGGATCTTGCCTTCCGCGCGCTCTTTGTCCAGCTCATCGGCCTCCCGGAGCGCGTTCGGATTGACAGTGATTAACGAATGAAGAGTACGGTCGTAGGTGGCAATCCGGACCAGGTATTGCGTGACCAACTGCCGCGATGTAACCCGTCCCTGCGCCAGCGCGGTTTGGATTTCCGGGATGGTCGATTCCACCACTGTGAAAGCGATTTTGGACTGCTGCGTTTTTGGTCGCTTGTCTTTCCCATGTAGAAGTCCCATTTCCAGCGCTGCGAGTATCAGCAGGATCGCCACACGCCTCGTTTGGCCCATGATCATTACGGGCGATAGTAACATGTCGCACAAAGGAGTTGGCTACGTCGCGGGAGGGCGGAAAAATCGATATGCTGGACAGGACCGGATGTCGGGAGTGCCAGGTCTGACGGAACCTTCATGAAGCTACTTTTCCTTTCTGGGCTATTTGTGTGCTCGTTCGCCGGCGCGGCGCCGCTCCCGGTCATCCTATCCAAAGCTTCCCGGGTTCAGTCTGAATCCATACCGCTCAAGGGTCTGGATAAGAAACATCAGTACAGTGTCCTTTACTCGCTCACATCGCTTGTGCCAGCGGCTACGGCAGAGATTGAAATACGCCAGGGCGCCGATCTACTGGCTGCAAAAACACTGCACGCGGGCGATGCGGATTTCTACGCGCAATTTCGCGTTCTCCGGCCGGGCGACGCGAGGATTGTCGTCAAAGCTCCCGCGACCACAGCCAAGTACACACTGCAGGTGAACCAATGGCCGTTATCGGGTCAAGTGAAAAGTGCTCCCTCGCACCGGTGGCAGGACGCTACCCCGATTCCGCTGGGCAAGACCGTTTTCGCGTCCGGAGATGACGCCGAGTACGTTCCGCTTCCCGCCACTTCCCGGAAAGCGATTGTGGATGACCCGAACACGACCGATTGGTACAGGTTCGACTTCAGCGAAGACCGGCCCAAGCTGATCTTTTTCCAGGTGGATTTGATGGAACGCGATCAGGTGCCGGTGAACGTGGCCGTATATCGCGTGACTGATGGAAAACTCGCCGAGTTCTACGAAGGCGAAGATCCCGTGACTCTTCCGCATGAAGTGCAGGCGCTTCCGGGAAACAAATTCACACCGCGGATTCTGAAGGACAAGGGCGTTTACTACGTTTCCGTTCACGCAAGCCATCCTGAGTACAAATTCCGGACGCGGGTCTATGAAGCGCCGCCTTACACGGATCCGCATCAAGCCGTTCGCACCGGGGTGGACTATATCCTGGCTGCCGGGGATTCCTGGCATGCCAATACACCCCGGCGCGGAGGGGTGCTCGATCGCGTATCGAGCGTGCACCAGGAAACATCGCTCTGTGTCGGCTGCCATGCGACCCACTTCCCTCAGCGGGCTCAGCTCTACGCCACGCGCAACGGTTATCCTGTGGTGCAGCGGCAGCAGCTTCAGTTCCTTTCCGAGCGTTTTTACAACAATCCCCGGCCGTTTTACGGTTTCGAAGAGCAGGGCGCGACCTGGGCCCGCATGATCTCAGCCCCGGCAAATGTATTGGGCCGCATGTCGCACCTGATGGACCTCTTTGAAGACCAGGTTACGGGCGAAAGCCGCGCGTCCTTTCATCAGGGAATCGCGGAATACCTGAAGCTCTACTACGCCGGCCGCGACAAGCTCCCTGCGGATGAAACGAACGGCAACACTCCACTCGTAAGCGCGCACGAGGTGGCATGGTATGCATGGACCGCGACCAAGGACTCGCGCATGGGCGACATGATCGTGAAGGGCGAGGTCAAGAACATGATCGACCTCTGCTACCAGACACAGGCTTTGGTCGAGATCGATAGGGAGAAATACAAGGAGCAGGTTGCCAGGAACGCTGCCCGCATTCTCTCTCTTCAGCGTCCCAGCGGCCAGTGGTCGGCACGCTTCGAAGCGAATCAGCCCGAGGTCGAATTTCAGACGGGCCATGCGTTATGGGCGCTGCACGCTGCAGGCATCCCGATCGAAAACCCTCAAGTCGCAAAGGCAATCGGCTATTTGATGAAGCGGCAGCAGCCCTTCGGCGGCTGGATGGATCCCCTGCAATCTTTCGAGAATTTCCGGACGCCATTCCGCGAAACGCAGATGTCCGTACTGGCGCTGAGTTCCTATTACCCGCAAACCGGCCGCGCCAAAGGCTGGAACTCGCCGAAAATCGAGGCGCTCTCGGCCGATCCCGTGGAGACACTGGAGCAGCTTGACAATGTGTGGGATGCGCCTTCGGATGCCGTGCGAAAACAAATCGTGGAGGCGGCGAAATCGAACGATGCGCTCGTCCGGCAGGCGGCGTTGGAGGCACTGGGCCGCCTCGGCGTACGCGAGACGGTGGTGGCTGGTTCCCTGGGCGATGCGAGCAAGATGGTGCAGCGGACCGCAGCCTGGGCGCTTCGGCAGGAGTACAGCCGCCATCCGGAAACGCCTTCCGGGGATATTGTAAGCGCACTCGGTTCTGCGAGCGACCGCACCCGCTGGGGCGCTACGCGCGTTTTCGCCCAACATTTTTCAGCGCTTGCGAAGCGATCTGACTTTGCCGCGCCATTGGCCCATCTGGTGAGCGATCCGGCCATCAGCGTTCGGATGCAAGCGATCAAGGGGCTCTGGCAATTCTGGTTCTGGTCCGCGGATGTTCCGGCGAAGAGCATGATCGAGGACACGGTGATTCAGGCGATGGCCAAGCCGCAGGCACCCTGGATCGAGAGAAATCTGCGCGATGCGGTCTACAACTTCGCGGATGAGAACATCCGGTATTTGTATAACAACTGGGTGCCGCTTTTAGCCCGGCAGGAAGACCGCGACCGCGCGATCCAGGGGCGCCTGGCGGTGGAAGCGCGACTTGCCTGTAAGTTCGCAACGGTACTGGAGGCCGGCTCCGATTCGCAGAAGAAGGCACTGTTACGCGCCCTAAACGAGTTTCCGCTGCGCCGCGGCGACATCTACGATCTGGAAGCCGACCTGACCACGACGGCGCCGCCCATTTATAGTCGCATCGGCAACGACATCGAGCAGATTGCGTTCTTCGGCGATAGCGCTGAACGGATGGCGCGCGCAATTTCGCCGCTGCTGGATTCAAGCGATCCGGAGTTGCGGCGGTTGGGGGCGGAATCCGCGATGCTCGTTCGCGACACGAGGTTCGGGGGTGTTAACCGCCTCGCGGGACCAACAGGGTCGGATGTGAAGACAATCTCTCTCAAGCTGGAGAAAATGCCCGAAGGTGTCGAGGTGCTTCGCGCGCTGAAACCTCCGCCTCCGCCTTCGATAACAAGAACCGCGGGCGGGGAGCCTGTCGTGAAAGTAAAGCTCGACGAAGCATTTTTCCGTGGCTATGTGGAGCCGATTCTCGAGAAGCGCGGCAAAGACGGCTACGCCTGCGTGCACTGCCACGCCAGCCATACGCTTTTTAACGGGACTTACGGCACGGCTCTGAATGTGGTGGACGCCGCGAACCCGGAAAACAGCCTGATTCTGCGAAAGCCGACGTCCACATCCGAATCCGAGGGTGTCGCGAACTCCGCCACTCTCGCGCATGGAGGCGGTGTACGGTTCGCGAAGGATTCGCCCGAGTACGCCACAATCCTGCAGTGGATCAAGGGCGCGAAGGAATAGTCATCGGCGCGGGACGAGGCGGCCCCCGTTCAGGCGGTTACGGGGCGCAGGAATTTGTTGAACCATGAAATAGTTTGCGCCCAGGCGTCGGCGGCAGCAGCGGCGTTGTAAGCGGGCCCGGTGTCATTGTGGAAGGCGTGTCCCACGCCCTGATACAGGCGAAACGCGAACGTTTTCTGCTTCGTCAGCATCGCGGTCATCACGTCCGGCATCCGAAGCGAAAGATTGCGGTCGAGCTCGGCATAATTAGCCAGCACAGGCGCCTGAATCAGGTCGATGAACTCGAGCGGCGGTGTCGGCGTGCCGTAGAACGCGACAGCGGCGGCGAGCTCGGGCAATATCAGGGCAAGGTCCCACGCATTGCCGCCACCCGCGCAGAAGCCGACCGCGCCGATCTTGTCGAACCGCACATAGCTGAGATGTTTGAGGTAGTCTAGAGCCGCCACCATGTCGCTTCGACGCTCGTCCTGCGTGGTGCGAGCGTACGCCTGCTGCTGTTGCACCGCGTCGGTAAACTGGTCGGTTCCCCCCTGACGCGAAAGCAGATCGATCCCCAGGCCCACAAAGCCGGCAACAGCGACGCGGCGGGTTACGTCTTTGATGTGGTCCACCAGGCCGCGGTTTTCATGGATCACGATAACAGCAGGTAATTGCGCGGGCGGTAAGGGATCCGGGTACGCCAGGTAGCCCAAGAGCCTGGCGCCTTCGCCCGCGAAAGAGACGTTATTCGTGACGATGCCAGGCGCGCCTTCGGGTACCTGCGGACCGGCTGAGCCGGGCGTCTGAGCCTCAGCGGTTCCGACACCCAGGCTCGTGAGAGCGGCGACCGCGGCGGTGAGCCCGCCGGCATACTTCGAAACACGCTCCACCAGTTCCCGGCGGCTGAACGCGCCATCGACGTAGAGGTGGACCAGTTCTTCGATCGGATTATCGTTATGCTGCATGGGAGAATCCTATCGCGCCGGCGAGCGGGGCGGGGCGGCCACCCGATCCATGAACAAAGTAAGAAACGCGCGGGCATTCACATGCCGTGCGACCTCAGTCGTGGCGCTCGCCTCCGCCTGCGTGAACGCCGTCATGCCGTAAGTTTGCGGATTGACGATGTCAACTTTCACGGTGCCTCGCTCCTTCTCCAGCAGCAATGGCCGAATTGCCGCGCCAACGGCGAGCGGATCATGCAGCGTTGGATAGTGAGTGGTCTTCCCATCCTGCCAAAGTTCAATCAACCGAACCAAAAAGCGCGTCGCATCGTTGTCTACGCTTCGCAGACGTTTCAGATCTTCCCCTGTAAGCGTACATTGCTGAGTTACGTCCAGGCCGACCGCGGTGATGGGGAGGCCCGATTCAAACACGATCTCAGCCGCTATCCGATCCCGTTTGATATTCCACTCCGCGCGCGAGGGAAAGAAAGCGCCGCCCATCAAAACGATTCGTTCGATCTTCTCCTTGATGCGCGGCTGGGTCTTTAGCGCCAGCGCAATGTTGGTCAATGGGCCGACCGGGACCAACGTAATCTTGCCCGGCGAATTCATTAAGGTAGCAATGATCAACGCCACTCCCTCGTGCCGGCTCGCTTCCGGCAACACGTCCCGTTCCGTCAGAACGCGGAACTGGGGGGCCTGGTCCAGCATCATGGGATCCAGTAGCGGCTCGCGTGCGCCCGTTCCTACCGGGATATTCCGTCGCCCGAAATAACCGAGTTCCTTCCAGACGAGGCGGGTGCGCTTTTCCGTGTCGTCGCTCACGGTCGTAATCGCCCGGATGTCGAGCTCCGGCGATTGCAGAGCAAGCGCGAGGGCCAGCGCATCGTCGATATCGCTGCCGATGTCGGTGTCGAATATGACGGGAACCGGCTGCTGCGCGACGAGGCCGCACGAGCAAATTAATGACCAAACGATAACTCTTGACGTTAGATTCATCTCACCTCCGGCGTCGCGAGAGGAGTTCCCGCACACAAGTAACCCGCATAATGGAACAAAGATGACAAGAACGCAACTTCCCGGCAAGGCCTACCCCCAAGGGGCCACGTGGGACGGGATCGGGGTGAATTTTTCCCTGTATTCGGAAACCGCAACAGGAGTGGAACTATGTCTGTTCGACGATGGCGTCGACGAGCCCGCCGAAACGTATCAATTCCATGAGGTCACCGGGACCACGTGGCATTGCTATCTGCCGGGGATTAAGCCCGGGCAGCTCTATGGGTATCGAGTCAACGGGCCATATCAGCCCGAAAGGGGCGAGCGTTACAATCCCAACAAGTTGCTGGTCGATCCTTATGCGAGAGCAATCGCGGGAGCGGTCGATTGGAAAGCTCCCGTGTTCGGCTACAAGGTGGGCGATCCCGAAGAAGACCTCGCCTTCGATGCCCAAGATAGCGCGTGGGGCGTCCCCAAATCCGTCGTCACCACCTCGCATTTCGATTGGGAGAACGACCGCCCGCCGGCGACCGCCCTCCACGATTCGGTCATTTACGAAGTACACGTTAAAGGAATCACGGCGCGTCATCCCGATCTCCCGAAAGAGCTTCGCGGGACGTATGCCGGCCTCGCATATCAAGGCACGATCGACTACCTGAGAAAGCTGGGTATCACGGCTGTCGAGCTGATGCCCGTTCACGCCTTCCTGGACGACGACCGGCTGGTCAAAGAAGGCCTTAAAAACTACTGGGGTTACAACACGCTGAACTTCTTTTCGCCCGACGCGCGCTACTGCGCTTCCGGCGACCGGGGCGACCAGGTCGGTGAATTCAAGTCGATGGTTAAGGCTCTGCACCGTGCCGGGATCGAAGTCATTCTCGACGTGGTCTACAACCACACCGCGGAGGGCAACCACCTCGGACCTACTCTGAGCTTCAAGGGCATCGATAACTCCACTTACTACCGGCTCATGCCGGACGATCCGCGCTACTACATGGACTACACCGGTACGGGGAACACGCTCAACGTCCGCCATCCGCAGGTATTGAAACTCGTGATGGACAGTCTTCGCTACTGGGTTCTGGAGATGCATGTGGATGGCTTCCGCTTCGATCTCGCCTCGACGCTGGCCCGGGAGTTGCACCAGGTCGACCGCCTGTCGGCATTCTTCGACATCATCAACCAGGATCCGGTGATCTCGCAGGTGAAGCTGATTGCGGAGCCGTGGGACGTTGGCGAAGGAGGCTATCAGGTCGGCAAGTTTCCTTCATTGTGGGCGGAGTGGAACGGCAAGTATCGCGACACGGTCCGGCGTTATTGGAAAGGAGACGACGGCCAGCTTGCGGAACTTGGGTATCGGTTCACCGGGTCGAGCGATCTCTACCAGCGCGATGGCCGGCACCCCTCGGCCAGCATCAATTTCATCACGGCGCATGACGGCTTCACTCTGCGGGACCTGGTGACCTACAGCGATAAGCACAACGAAGCCAACACTGAGAATAACCAGGACGGCTCGAACGATAACCATTCCTGGAACTACGGCGTAGAGGGTCCCACTGACGATCCGGAGATTCTTGAAATACGCGAGCGCCAGCAACGGAACTTCCTTGCCACACTGCTGCTCTCCCAGGGCGTGCCCATGATCTGCGGCGGCGACGAGATCGGGCGCGAACAGAAGGGCAACAACAACGCCTACGCACAGGACAACGAGCTCACCTGGTACGACTGGGAGCTTGATGACAGCAGGCGCGATCTGCTGGAGTTCACCCGCATCCTGATCGCTTTTCGCCGGGAGCATTCCAACCTTCATCGGCGCAAGTTTTTCCAGGATCGCAAGATCGATCCAGCTGGGGTTGAGCGTGTTGAGATCGCGGGCGCGAAAGTTCGGGATATCACCTGGGTGCGTCAGGACGGTTCGGAGATGACCGAAGACGAATGGAACGCCGGCTGGATCCGCGCGCTCGGCATGGAACTCAGCGGCGAGACTCTGGACGACGTGAACAGCATCGGCGAACCGATCAAAGACGACACGTTTCTAATTCTGCTCAATTCGCACCATGAGGATCTGCAGTTCCGCCTGCCGCAGGTGACTCACCAAGGCATCGAATGGGAACTCTGTCTCGATACCCGCGCGGCGGTCACTTGTAAGGGCGAGCGAATGGCCGGCGGGGCCTGCTTCGACTTGATGGGACGGTCGATCGCCGTATTCAAGCAGGCGCTGAAAGCTGAAGGCTAACCTAGACCGGCCCTCCATGCCATAGATGACTAAACCCAGCGCCACTTACCGTCTGCAGTTCCACGCCGGTTTCGGCTTCGATGCCGCCGCCGAAGTTGCGGATTACCTGAAGGCTCTCGGTATTTCACATGTCTATAGCTCGCCTTATCTGCAGGCAGCGCCCGGCAGCACGCATGGATACGACGTAGTGGACCACCGCCGCGTGAACGACGAACTGGGCGGCGCTGAAGCCCACGAGCGTTTCACCGCCAAACTGCGTGAACTCGGACTGGGTCAGGTGCTGGACATCGTTCCGAACCACATGTCTATCGCCGGGCGCGACAACGCCTGGTGGTGGGACGTGCTGGAGAACGGCCCGGCCAGCATTTACGCTTCGTACTTCGATATCGACTGGCAGGGCCCCGAGGAGCGGTTGCGGAACAAAGTGATGGTGCCTGTGCTTGGCGATCACTATGGCCGGGTGCTGGCCGCCGGCCAGATACGCGCTATCCGCGAAAATGGCAGTTTCGTGTTTCGCTATTACGAACATACTCTGCCTGTGGCCCCCAGATCCATGTGCAAACTGCTCACTTCCGCCGCTGAACGAGCCGGGTCGGACTATCTGGCCTTCCTCGCGACGGCGCTACATAATCTGCCCGGGTCCACGGTGCCCGATCGTGCCAGCCAGCTTGCGCGCCATCGCGACAAAGAGGTCATCCGGTCACTATTGGCGCGGCTCTGCGCGGAGCACCGCAGAATAGCCGATGCCATCGACGCTTGCGTTTCCACGCTGAACGAAGACATCGATGCACTCGATGCGTTGCTGGAAGTCCAGAATTACCGTTTGTCTTTTTGGCGCACATCCGAACGTGAACTCGGCTATAGACGCTTCTTCGATGTCAATACGCTGGTGGGGCTGCGCGCCGAAAATCCGCAGGTCTTCGCGGATACGCATGTGCTTCCACTGGAATGGGTGCGCCGCGGAGCCCTGGATGGCCTGCGAGTTGACCATCCGGACGGCTTACGGGATCCCGAGCAATACTTCGAGCGACTCGCCGAAGCCGCCCCGAATGCCTGGATCGTAGGCGAAAAAATTCTTGAGCCCGGAGAACGGCTGCGGCCGTGGCAAGTCGCCGGAACTACCGGTTATGACTTTCTGAATGTTCTCGGCGGTCTATTCATAGACCAGGGCGGGGAAGCGGCGCTGACCGCTTTTTATGAGGAGTTCACCGGCGATAAGAGTCAATTTAGCGAACTTGCGCTCGAGAAGAAGCATCAGGTGCTTCGGGAAATCCTGGGGAGCGATGTGAACCGCCTCACGGCGCAGTTCATGGATATTTGCGAGCGCCACCGCAATAATCGCGATTTCACCCGGCACGAAATACACCATGCCCTTCGAGAAGTGGTGGCCTGCTTCCCGGTCTATCGCACGTACGTCCGCGCGGAAGCCGGGCAAGTTACGGCCGAAGACAGACGCTACGTAGATGCTGCCGTCACCACGGCCAAGGCACGCCGCCCGGATCTCGATTCGGAGCTATTCGACTTCCTGCATTCGGTTCTCCTGCTGAAAACGCGCGGTGCGCTCGAGAGCGAATTCGTTATGCAATTCCAGCAGTTCACCGGACCGGCGATGGCGAAAGGTGTGGAAGATACAGCGTTCTATTGCTACAACCGACTCGTGTCTCTGAACGAAGTGGGGGGTGACCCAGGCCGCTTCGGTGTTTCCCTGGATGAGTTCCACACCTACTGCATGGAGACGCAGCGCGACCGGCCCGCTACCATGCTGGCGACGTCCACGCACGACACCAAACGAAGTGAAGACGTTCGCGCGCGCATCAGCCTGCTTTCGGAAATTCCAGAGGACTGGGCCGCCGCTGTGCGCCGATGGTCAGAACACAATGAGCGCTACAAACGCGATGGCTGGCCAGACCGCAATACCGAATATCTTTTGTACCAGACGCTCGTGGGCGCGTGGCCCATCGGGGTGGAGCGATTGCTTGCTTATATGCGAAAAGCCGCCCGGGAAGCTAAGCGGCACACATCCTGGAC
Source organism: Bryobacterales bacterium (assembly GCA_025462965.1). Lineage (GTDB taxonomy): Bacteria > Acidobacteriota > Terriglobia > Bryobacterales > Bryobacteraceae > JALYXI01. The sequence continues at coordinate 444 of JAOAPQ010000218.1, read as the reverse complement.
GACCGTTAACCAGGCGTTCGAAACGGCCGTGCAAAGCTTTGTGGAAGGGCTGCTTGGCGATCCCGAATTCATGGCGGAGTTCGAACGGTTCGTTGGGCCGCTGATCGAACCCGGGCGTGGGCAGGCCCTTTCGCAAGTGCTGGTGAAAATAACGGCTCCGGGTGTTCCGGATATCTATCAAGGTACCGAGCTTTGGGATTTGAGCCTGGTGGATCCGGACAATCGCCGGCCGGTGGATTACGCCGCGCGCCGGCGTCTGCTCGATGAGCTTGATGCGCTTACTCCCGAACAGATTCTTGCCCGCGGAGATGAAGGGCTGCCCAAGCTGTGGACTATCAGACAGGCCTTACGCATTCGCGAGCGTCTCGGTGATTACGCTCGCATTCCGGTCGGGGGCGAGAAGTGCGATCATGTCATCGCGTTCCAACGCGGCGAGGTGATTTG
>JAOAPQ010000206.1 GCA_025462965.1 Bryobacterales bacterium | reverse complement strand
CCTGAAGGACACGCAACGCGCCGAATACGACAAGATGCGCAAAGAACGGCAATTAAAAAGAGAAGCGGAAGAAGCCAAAGAAAAGGCGAAGACCAAATCCTAGTTCCCACCTGCAAATCTCACGACTTGCAGCCCTGCTAATGCAAAACCATCGCTAAGTAGGACAGGCCATCGTTTTTCGTGGCCTGTCGCTTTTGACCTTTAGCCTTAAGACTTTACAGCCTGTTTCTTGTCGCTGCGGGAAGCCGCGTACTTCCGCTCAAACCGATCAATCCGGCCAGCCGTATCGATCAGCTTCTGCTTGCCCGTGAAGAACGGGTGGCAGCTAGAACAAATTTCAACGCGGATGTCGCCTTTGTGTGTCGAGCGGGTTTCGAACTTGTGGCCGCATGCGCACACCACTTGGACTGCCTCGTAGGCGGGGTGAATTCCAGCTTTCATTTCTTAGGGACCTCTCTCAACCTACTAATATAGCACAAAAACACACAAACCCCCGCAAGCCCTCACGAGCCCACGGGGGTTAGCTAGCCTTTCGTTGAAGCCTGAGGCAGTTTTACTTCAAACGACGAAGTGACCGGTCCACAGGAGTTGACACCCGTCACTGACGAACGGGAATCGGTTACTCAGAACGGTCGACTCAGCGGTCGGCCACCTCGTCGGGTCTACTACCATTTCGCATTATTTCTGGACCACCTCCTTCTTCAGTGATACTAAGAAAATACTCCCGCCCAATAAGTTTGTCAACAGTTTCCTATCGGCATACCAGATTGTGTTGCCCTATCTGTGCCGGCTGCGCTCTATTGTAGGAAACGTACCCCCAACGGTACTGATAACCACGCTATCATACGTCAGTGAACGCTAGCGGCTCGCTCGCGCTGCCCGGTTTCCTGCTTTCCGGATTCCTGTTCGCCCTCTTGGGCGCGCTGCTTCCGGCCTGGGGTTATCACCTGGCCGAGCGCATCTCCGGCGCCGCAATGTACTTCGTGTTCCTCGGCCTGGGCGTCATCGCCGCGACCCGCGCGCGAGGTAATTCGCTCTCCTTGGTTGCCGGCTGCATCATCGCGTGCGTCGCGCTCGTGGGCTTGTCATTCGTTCCGCCGCCCGCCTCCGAAGCCTGGAGGTTTGCCGGCTGGGCGGCCATCGGAAGCTCCGTCGGGCTGCTCAATACGGGCCTTTTCGAGGCCATCCGTCCGGTCTACCAGGAAAACCCGGCTGCAACCCTGACCACCGGCGGCATCTACTTCGGGCTGGGTTGCCTCATTTCCGCACTGCTCGTGGCCGGCACGTTTTACCTGTACTCCGTCGGCACCATTCTGCTGCTCGGCGCCGCGATTCCGGCCACCTTCGCCGTCCTGTACTGGCGACGATCTCCCGCCTTCCCCGCGCCTGAGCCCGAGCCGCCCGTCCGGAGCGTTTTGAAGGACTTCATGAGCCCCGGAGGGATTATGTTCGCGCTCCTGCTATTTTTTCAATCCGGCAACGAGTGGACGATCGCCGGTTGGCTGCCGATCTTCCTGATCCGCCGGTTGGGCATCAGCCCGGAAAGCGCCATCTGGATGCTGGCCATCTATTGGCTCGCGCTCCTGGTCGGCCGCATCGCGACGGTATATCTTCTTCCGGTCGTGCGGCACGGGCGACTTCTTTTCGGAAGCGCCGGCGCGGCTCTGGCCGGATGCCTGCTTCTGGCCTTCACTGATAACAAACTGGGGGCGACCACCGGTATTCTGCTGATCGGAGGAGGATTTGCCGCCATCTACCCGCTCGTCTCCGAAAAAATAGGCCGCCGGTTTCCCTACTACCATCCGGGCCTTTTCCATGGCATCTTCGCTCTTGCGCTCGTGGGAGGAATGCTGGCGCCGTGGACGGTAGGATTCCTGGCGGATTACGCCGGCCTCTGGGTCGTCATGGGCATTCCCGCCCTCGGGACCCTCATGGTCGTGATTCTTTTGTTGCTGATCTGGCTGGAAACTAAGGTAACAGGACTATGAAGAGTCAGCACACAAATCGACGAGAGCGCGGAACTTACCCACGCTCTCGTCGATAGGTCCTATCCCGCCAACCACCTGCTATCTGGATCGCCGGACCGCAGCCGACTCACCAAATACGCAGAAGGCGTGCAAGGAGGGGTTCTTCTTCTTGTGCTGGCTCCGGCGCTGGTTCAGGGGCGGATTCCATGGTCACAAGAGTCGACAGTTGTTCCTTTCCGGGGATAACCAACACGTCGAATATCAGGCCACTGGGTAATTGATTGACTTCGAGTGACTTGCCGCCCTCGAATTCAAAGACATCGCGTTTGGGAAGCTGCAGCATGCGGAAGACTGCTACCGGCTCCGGCCCTAACTGCAGCGAAGCTTGTTCAGTCTCTGTCGTACGGAAGACAACCTGGGTTCCGTCGAGCATGCATACTGGCGCTGGCCTTTTGGTTTCAAGATCGCTTTCCCGTACAACCCATCGGGTAGCGTCCCAATGCATTTTGCGAACGCAGAGCCGTTGGCCGATTTCGGCCTGCAAAATTTCTTGCCCGAAGTGCTCTGCCGAGTACCAACACATGATATACCTCCAGTCCGGGCGGTCTCGCCCTGGGCGAAAACCCCGGCACCAAAACCGTCCTTAGTATGGAGCAAGTCTGCGTCGGTGACAAGGGGTACCGCCTCGCGAATGGAAAAGAAAATACCCTTCTGTTTTTCCGCCTGTTCCTGTGTCCCTGGGCGCTTCAAATAGCGCGCGGCGCGGTTGCTATAAGCGGTTGCTACAATCTGACAAATGCAAACGGCCATCAAGGCGGCTTTCTCGATTTTCCTGCTTGCAACTGTTGGGCACGCGCGCGTGGTCCAGCTTCATATCGACCGCCGGGAGACAGTGCTCAACGGGAAGCGGTTCGGGCTCGCCGGTGCTTATGAAAAGCTCTCCGGGAAAGTGGAATTTGTCCTTGACCCTGCCGCACCCCGGAAAGCCGGAATCGTGGATCTCAGCCTTGCGCCGCGCAACGCAAGCGGTGGAGTGGAATTCACTGCCGACTTCTACCTGCTGAAACCGGTCGATATAGCGCTCGGCAATGGCCGCATTCTCTATGAGGTGGGCAATCGCGGAACAAAAGCGATGCTCCGGACCTTCCAGAAAGCCCGTCCCAGTGCCGATCCGACTTCCGCCGATGAGATTGGCGATGGCGCCCTGATGGCGCAAGGTTACGCGCTGCTTTGGATGGGCTGGCAATGGGATGTTCCCGAAGGCTTGATGCGCATGGATATGCCGATCGCGACGGATCACGGCGCGCCCATTATGGGGCTTGTGCGTGGGAATTTTGTTCTGAATACGCGATCGGCAACGGCCTCTCTCGCGGACCGTGGCCACAAGGCGTATCCCGCCGCGGACCCCGCGAGTGCCAGGGATTCGATGACCGTTCGCGACCTTCCCCTCGACAAGCCGCAACTGATTCCACGCGGGCAATGGCGTTTCGTGAATGAGACGACCGTCGCGCTCGAAGGCGGCTTTCAGCCCGGCCGCATTTATGACGTGGTCTATCGCGCGCGCGATCCACGCGTGGTGGGCTGCGGATTAGCGGGCACACGGGACCTGATCGCTTTTTTGAAATCCGGCTCGCCTGCCAATCCTCTTCGCGGGACGCGCTTTGCATATGGCTGGGGCGTCTCGCAGAGTGGACGATTCCTGCGCCATTTTCTATATGAGGGTTTTAACGAGGACGAGGGAGGGAATCGCGTCTTCGATGGAATCATCGACGAAGTCGGAGGAGCCGGACGCGGCTCTTTCAATCATCGCTTCGGGCAGGCTTCGCGGGATGCCGAGCAGCACCTGAATATCTTTTATCCGGTGGATATGTTCCCTTTCACCGACGGACCCGAGACCGATCCGGAAACCGGCGAAAGCGGCTCGCTGCTGGCGCGCGCCGAAGCCCGTCATGTAGCGCCAAAAATCTTCCATATCCTCAGCAACTCCGAGTATTTCAATCGGGCCGGTTCGCTGATTCACACGGATCCAACCGGCACACGCGACATCGAACCACCGCCCGGCACACGCATTTATTTTATTGCGTCGGGTCCTCACTACCCCGGACCGTTTCCGCCGGCTCATGCAAGGAGCGACGACCTGGTGGGATTGGCGCCGCTGAACCCGCTGAACCGTAGCCCGGTGGTTCGCGCGCTCTTCCAGGCGCTCGATCGATGGGTGGTGGATGGGGTGTTACCGCCACCCAGCCGCTATCCCCATATCGCCGACGGTAGCCTCACTGCGCCGCGAGCAGGGGGCTGGCCGGTGATTCCCGGCATACCGCTGCCGCCGCCCATGCTGATCACCTACCGGCTCGATTTCGGGCCGGATTGGGGGCGCGGCATCGTAGCTTACGAACCTCCGCGGGTTGGCAAGCCGTTTACGGGTTTGATTCCGGCAGTCGATTCCGACGGCAATAGCAGGGCCGGTATTCGGTTGCCGGATGTGCAGGTCCCTTTGGCGACCTACGCCGGCTGGAATTACCGCGCGCAATCGATCGGCGCTCCGGACCAACTGGCCGGCGAAGCCGGATCGTTCTATCCTTTCGCCCGCTCGCGCTCGGAGCGCCAGGCCACGGGCGATTCACGGGCGTCGATTGAGGAGCGTTACAGCAGCCGGGAGCAGTATCTTGGAAAGTTCGCGATTACGGCCCGCCAGTTGATGGCGGACGGCTTTCTCCTGGCGCAGGACCTTCCCGAGGCGATCGATCAGGCGCTTGTTCGGTATGACTGGTTCACTCGCCCTTAGCTGCGACAAAAACCGTCAAAAACCGTTTTTGTTGTACAGAGTTTCGCCAATTGGCGAACTATCGTCATCTTAAACAATCGTCTAATTCATTGTTTTTCAATAAGTTAAGGTTGGAGCCGCGATTGCATTCCCTATAGCAGAGGAGAGTGAATAAGAAATGAGCGCAGCGGCCGTGTTTGAGGGAAGAAAAAATGGCCCCGTATTTAACGACGCGCCAAAAGTGTTACCCGTAGGGCTGCCTGAGGGCGCCGAACCGAGAAGCACAATGTCGGGAATCGCCTTACTGGATACCGCCAGGAAGGGGACACAGGCGGAGGATCTGGAGAACAAACTCCGCCGCCTCGTCGTCGGACAGGACGAAGCGATTCATCAGATCGTGAAGACCTATCAGACTCACCTGGCGGGACTGTCCCCAGTCGGCCGGCCGCTCGGAAACTTTCTGTTTCTGGGGCCCACGGGTTCCGGAAAAACCCGCGTCGTGGAGGCGACCGCCGAGGCCCTGCTGAACAATCCCCGCGCAGTAATTAAGATCGATTGCGCGGAGTTTCAACACAGCCACGAAATATCGAAGTTGGTCGGTTCGCCTCCGGGATACCTGGGACACCGTGAAACGCATGCCCTGTTGTCGCAGGAAGCCCTGAATCAGCACCACACGGATGCGATCCGGATCAGCTTCGTGCTCTTCGATGAGATCGAAAAGGCATCGGACGCTCTGTGGAATCTTCTCCTGGGCATCCTGGACAAAGGCGTCTTAACGCTGGGCGACAATCGCAAAGTCGATTTCTCATCGGCAATGGTCTTCTTGACCAGCAACCTCGGAGCGACGGAAATGAGCTCTCTGCTGACTCCGCGGCTGGGCTTTCACGTCCCGTCGCCCGAGAACGCCGTTTCCAATGCGAAACTCAGCGCCCGGGTGTCGGATGCCGGCATAGCGGCCGCCCGCCGAAAGTTCACGCCGGAGTTCATCAACCGCTTGGACAAGATCGTAGTGTTCAAATCTCTCGGTAATGAGGAACTGCGCCGGATCGTAGATATTGAGCTTGAGATGGTGCAGGAGCGTATCCAGACCGCGGCCGCCGGCAAGCCGTTCCTGGTGAATGTCACTGATAGCGCCAGGGAGTGTTTGCTCATGGAGGGCACCGATCTCCGGTATGGTGCGCGTCATTTGAAGCGTGCGATCGAGCGCCTGCTCGTGCAACCCCTGTCAAACCTGATGGCCAGCGGCCAGATCCACCGCGGCGATTGCATCCGTGTGAGCCATGCCGAGGGCTCTCCCTCCCTGACGTTCTTCCGTGAAACAGAAGCCTGGGATGTTGCTGCTTAAATTGGGGAGACGGGAGATGCTAAGAGTTCAGAGGTCGGCGGACAGGTATGTGGTCTTCACTTTGAGCGGCCGAATGGAAGCGGAAAACATAACTGACCTGGAAATACTACTTAGATCGGAAGCGAACGGTCGCCGCATCGTCTTGGACTTGAGAGATGTAACCCTTGTGAATCGGGCGGCTGTCAGCTTTCTCGATCGCTGTGAAGCGGATAACATCACGCTCGAGAATTGTCCGCCATACATCCGGGAGTGGATCAGAAGACAACGACTTGTAACTTAGAGTGTGGGCCGCCGATCTGCGTTCATCTGTGTTCATCGGCGGCTGGAAATCTTTTTAAAAAAGGAAGTGGCAACAATGAGCGCAGTAATTATCGGAAACAGCCCGGCTCTCGAGCGAGTACTGCACATGGTGAGCGTCGTAGCCCCGACCGACGCTACGGTGTTGATCCAGGGCGAGACAGGAACCGGCAAGGAGCTGATTGCGGAAGCAATTCACAAGAGCAGCGATCGATCGAGCGGCCCTTTTGTGAAGGTGAATTGCGCCGCCATTCCGGCAGGCTTGCTGGAAAGCGAGCTGTTCGGTCATGAGCGCGGCGCTTTCACAGGGGCGTTCGCGCGCGTGATTGGGCGGTTTGAGCGGGCGAATCGGGGCACCTTATTTTTGGACGAGATCGGTGATCTTCCGCTGGAGTTGCAGCCAAAGCTTCTGCGCGTCCTGCAGGAAAGGCAATTCGAGCGTTTAGGCAGTGTTGCAACGATTCACACCAATGTCCGCGTGATCTGCGCCACACATCGGAATCTCACTGAAATGGTTCGTGAACGGCAACTCCGTGCCGACCTCTTCTATCGTCTCAGCGTGTTCCCAATTACACTGCCGCCGCTGCGTGAGCGCCCCGAAGATATCCCTTTGTTAGTCCGTCATTTCGCGATGGATTACGCGAACCGCATGAATAGGCCGCTTACAGCGATTTCAGAGGAGTTCATGACGGCTCTTGAGCGTCAGTCCTGGCCGGGCAACGTCCGGGAATTGCAAAATTTGATTGAGCGTTCAGTAATTCTTTCAACTGGCGCCGTGCTGAATGGTCCGCCGCCCGAACAAACCCGCACAACACAACAGGATTTGAAGTCGCCGGAGCTATCCGTGCCTGTCACGCTGGAAGAGGCGGAGCGCTCGCACATTCTGGAAACTCTCCAGCGGACGGAGGGTGTAGTCGGTGGTCGGAACGGCGCCGCGGCCCGCCTGGGCCTGCCGCGAACAACGTTAATCGCCAAAATGAGGCGCCTGGGAATTAATTCCCCGGCGCCGTTGGTCGCATCGGCGGCCGCTTGATGGGTGGAGTCATGTGGAGTACCTGGTTGTCCCAGCCCCTGGCGATAGCCTCCATCGTGCTGCCACTCGGCTACGCGTACTATTTCCACCGGCGAAATGTTGAGCGGCAATTCAAGATGCGCTTGGAAGAGCGTCTCGGCGAGCGCGCCCGCATCGCCCGGGAGTTGCACGACACATTGTTGCAGAGCTTCCAGGGGTTGATGCTCCGCTTTCAAAAGGGCCGTAACCTGCTGCCCGCCTCCCCCCATGAAGCAATCCAGGCGCTGGACAGTGCTCTCGATCGGGCCGCTCAAGCCATTGCAGAGGGCCAGGATGCCATACGGGAGTTGCGGTCCTGCTCCGTGATCGGCAGCAACCTGACACAGGCGATCACTGTCCTGGGTGAAGAACTCACGGCAACGAATATGATCGAGCAGCGCAAGTTCCGCGTCGTGGTGGAAGGTATGCCGCGGGACTTGCCTCCGATCCTTGGGGACGAAATCTATGGCGTGGCGCGTGAAGCGTTGCGCAACGTATTCCGGCACGCACAGGCGCGGCGGATAGAAGTGGAAATCCGGTATGGTGAACGGCAGTTTCGGCTGCGGGTCCGGGATAATGGAAAGGGCATTGACCCGAAGCTTCTTATGGAACAGGGACGCGGCGGACACTGGGGCTTGCCGGGCATGCGAGAGCGCGCCGAACTGATCGGCGCTCGCCTGGATGTCTGGAGTGAGCTGGAAGTCGGCACAGAGGTTGAGTTGACTATTCCAGCCTCGATTGCGTACGCGACATCTCCCGCCAGCCGCCGTCCCCGAGAGCTGGCATCATGACGTGGGACAGGCCATCGTTTTTGGACCCTGTCGTTCCCGGTTGCAAAGCTTGGCCGCTTTCCTGAAGTGGCGAGCATGCGAAGATTGCTGCGCCGGCCATTCTTGATTGCCCGAAGACCGGCCAGTGCCCATCGGTCCAGCAGGGTCTCATGCCGCGTAAGCAAACCCATAGACTCTGGCACGCAGTCTTCGATTTTGTCCGCCAGGCTTGCTGTCGCATTGCTAACCTTTGTCTCGTTCCGACTTCATCGTTTCCCTTGTGACAACCTCAGCGGTTACCGGAGCCGTGGCGCCGAGGAGTTCCATGGCTGGACGGCAGAGGAAGCCGCAGGCAAGTTCAGTCACCAACTGACGCGGACGGTTTTCCCGGCGCCGCTGGATGAGATCAACCCCGAGTTGCTGCGTACTGGCCGCTGGGAGGGCGAGTTCGTTACGGGCCTGGCGATTTGTCACTCAATCATCGATGCACATCACGGCCGAATTTGGTTCGCATCCAGCGAAGGGCCTGGGGCAACCGCCTGCTTCAGGATTCCCATCCAGTCGGGCGGGGCGCAGTCATACTTCAAAGCCGGGCGCTCTCCACGAGTTTCGCGAATTGCTCCACGATAGGGCGCGAGTCTCCGACGACCCGCGCAAGTTCGATATTACTGACGACTTCTGCTTTGCGCAGGGTAAGGCAGACAACCTCGGGCGATGCAATGCGCCGAACGCATTCGGGTGCGATGGTGACTCCAAGTCCGGCGCCAATCAGTCGCAGTACTGTCAGCCAATGGGACGCTTCCTGCACAATCATCGGTTGAAAACCATGCTCCTCAAATATGGTGAAGGGCTTTTCAAAAGCGCGGGCGCCCGCGCTCCGGGGATAGTACACGAACGGTTCATTGCGCAATGCAGCGGGAGAGATGCTCTTCTGTTTTGCTCGGGGATGAGTGGCTGGCAGCACTGCAACGAAAGGCTCGGAAAAAATGGTTTTGACATGCAGGCCCTCTGCGGGGTCGCTGTCGCGCAAAATGCCCGCATCAAGTGTGCCATTTTCCAAACCCTCCATGACACGCGCGGTGAACGACTCATGCAGACGCAAACGCACGCGAGGATACACCTCGCAGTATGTACGGAGGATGTTGGGCAAAGCTGTTAACATGCCTGAACTGACAAAACCGATATTGAGAGAGCCTACTTCGCCGCGGCCGACGCTGCGCGCCTCGTCAATGTCGCGTTGTACATTGCGAAGCGTACGACGGGCAGCTTCAAAGAATGCTTCGCCCGCGACCGTCAGGCTCACGGAACGGGAGGTGCGGGCGAAGAGCTGATACCCAATCATCTGTTCGAGCTTGCGAATTTGTTGCGACAGGGGTGGTTGGGACACATGGAGCCGCTCCGCGGCCCGGCCGAAATGAAGCTCTTCCGCAACGGCAACAAAGTAGCGAAGATGGCGCAATTCGATGTCCTGATCCATATCTAAAAGATCATAATCCTACGAAACAAGATATTGGACGTATGGCGCAAGAATGAGCAAACTGGAGAAGTAGGAGGTTTAGAGCGAGATGCAAACGGAAGATCGGCAACAAAGCTGCTGTGGAGACAGTGCCCGCCATTCGCCCGCTGTTGAGATTCGACCGCTGCAGGGAAGTGAAGACACAATTGCCTTTCGCAGGCTGAATGAAGAGTGGATTACTGGGTACTTCGCGCTGGAGACGAAGGATCGCGAGATTCTGGAGAATCCCGAAAAATCGATTCTGCGGAAGGGCGGTTACATCTTCATG
>JAOAPQ010000198.1 GCA_025462965.1 Bryobacterales bacterium | reverse complement strand
AAAATCAGCAGCCCTTCCACAACGAGAAGGAGAGCGAGCAGAGCAAAGCGCTGAACGATCGAACCGGTCTGAATATAGTTTGGCGAGAGCGTAGCGAAAGCTTAACACGGGCCGTCCTTCTCAAAACGTGGAACAGGCCATCGTGTTTGTCGCCCCCGCCGGAGCCGGCCCTGCCCGCCCCATTCGTCAATCCATCGACAATTCCCATCTACAGACCGCTTGCGCCGCACGTTACTCTGCTCCGCCACCAAGCCATCTGCCAGCCATCTAAACAACAGAACCGAACGGACGCCGGGGGGGATGAAATTGCAATCCACTGAAACGAGCCAGATGGAGGGCTTAAACATGCGAATTTTGAAGTACGCTTTAGCGCTGATGTTGCCGGCGGGCATTCTGCTGGCCGATAGCTCGCTCGCGGGCAATTGGAAGATGAACCATGACAAATCGAAGTACACGAAGGGTGATCTTCCGAAAGATGAAAGTATGAATATTTCGGACCAGAACAGTGTGCTACACGTGACGATCACCGGCACTGACGACACTGGCAAACCCATCGCGATCACCTACGTTGTCCCCGTCAGCGGAGGAGCGGGACAGATGCAGCCAGGCGGTTCCTACAACGGAGTGTCAGCCAAGCACATAAGTGACAGCACCGAAGACATGAGCTATACCAAGGATGGCAAACAGCTCGTCGCGCAGCATATGGTTGTGGCCACCGACGGCAAGACCATGACAGTGACGGTGAAAGGGGTTGACGCGGACGGCAACCCGGTGGAAGGCGTCCTGGTCTTCGATCACCAACCAGGAACCTAAAGGACGGTCCTGACCATGGCCGTGAAACTGAACAACACCGGCTTCCAGCATGCACAAGACCTGCTCGCGCACGGTAAGGCCGTTTACGACGAGAGGGACGACTGGAGCGAACATCAGCCGTCGGCGGAAGACGAGAACGAATTCATCCGAACTCACGGCCTGCCGGAGTTCGGGAAATGGCACTTGGGGATCGACGATGAGCACGCCGAGAATACCAAGGGCAGATACAAGTTCCCTTACGGTGATTTCGAGCGCGTCCACCGCTGCGCAGTGCTTTCCGCGGAGAGCAGGGCGGGGCAATACAAACACTTCGACATCGAGCGCGCCGCCGCCCATCTGCACGGAATGATCGAGAGCCTGAAACCCGCGCCGAAAGAGCGGGAGAAGGCGCGGCGATAACCTGTTTTATCCCGGCACGACCACCATCTCATCTCTCGGCATTGCGTCCAGCGTCGCCCTGTCGATATTGAGATGCGCCATTACAAGCTCAGGCGGGGTGTGGGTCAACCACTCTGACAGAGACACGTCTTGGTAAAAGCTGCTCTTGAACATCTCCAGGAAGATCAGGTCTGAATCTCCTGTGTTCTCGATGTAATGCAGCAGGGTCTTTTCCACATACCCGACGTCCCCCGCCTGAAAATCCATCGTCCTGGCGCGGGCGCCCGTCGACACCACCGTCATTCTTCCCTTGCCCGACATGTAATACTGCCATTCGTCGGCGTTGGGGTGCCAGTGTAGTTCCCGCATCCCTCCCGGGTGAACCGTGACCATTGCCATCGCAACGTTAGTCGAAACCTTGAAGGTGCTTGAGTCCACGATGCGCACCTCACCGCTTTTCGTTCGCTTCGTCGGCGGCATCTCCATCGTGCGAAAGGCGAAATCCCGCGTTGCCTTCCCAAGTGCTCCTGCGGCCGCTTTCTGATCGGCCTCCAGTGATCCCGGAACGGCAGTCTGGAAAATAAACAGCTCGTTCTTGGGCAGATTCTTCAAGGCGGGTTGCGAAACGCCAAAATTCTTTGACAACACCTCGGGCGGCAGGTGCGCCATCGCATCGCTCAGCAGGACGGTCTCTGACTCCGAAAAGTCTCCATCGTCGAATACCAGCAGGAATTCCGTTCCGTCCGGCTCCAGGCCCTGAATCGAATGTGGAAGCCCGCTCGGGAAATACCACAGATCGTTTTTCTTCGTATCCGCAACAAAGCTCTTGCCATCGCTATCGATGGCCGTAATCCGCGCCGACCCGTACAGCACGATCGCCCATTCGTCCGCCGTATGCCAGTGCAATTCGCGAACGCCCCCGGCCGTGAGTCTCATATTGACTCCCGCCAGGGATTTCGAGACCGGCAGTTCCCGAGAGGTCACCTCCCGCGACCACCCGCCTTCGTAAGTTCGCTTGTTCGCCAAAGAAAACGGATATTTGAACGTTCGAACCAGGCTCTTGGAATCCGTGCTCGGCGGCCATGTGGAATCTGGGTTCTGCGCGTCCTGGGGCCCATTGGTTGGACCGGGATCCGTCGCGCTCCGGTCGTTCGCCCTCCTTACGGACCTCGTCTGCTCCTGTGCTGCCGCACCACCGGCGATGAGCGCCCCCGTCGCTGCGGCTACGGTACCTGAGCTAACCCCCAGGAATCCCCGCCGCGAAACTTGATCTTTCGTATTGTCGCTATCCATTGTCGCTGTTCCTTGCGCTACTTAGTTGATGCACCGAATACGTGCGGAGTAACGTCGCAAGGTTCAGCCACCGATCGCCCGGTCCAATGACTCGATTCCTGGTGATTCGATTCTTTGCATTGCCGACTCCCCTATCACCTGGGAAATGCAATCCCGGGTCCAATCGTAAGCTTTGGCACTGCAATGATTTAAGCGCTGAAGAAATGCCGGGGCGTGCTGCAACTGCCGGAATTCCCCACAGCACGTTCCGGGAATTCTCCGCGAGCTATCTCGTTCTATCTAATCGCCTGCAAGGAGGGCTGAACGTCGCAGCCGACTGAACACACGGCTAGAAATCGAAGCGGAGCGCTCCCTGCAGAATGCGCGCGCCCGACTGGTTCGACGCGCCCGTGGGTGTCGACGAGATGACTCCAAATGTCGCCGGTGTCTGGAGGTTGACGCCCGGCGGACTGAAGTTCACCGTGTTCAGCAGGTTGTACGCTTCGGCACGGAAAGTCACGTTCATGCCCTCTCGTATGCGGAAGCGCTTCACCAGCGATAAATCCGTGTCGAAGTAGCCCGGACCGCGGAATGTATTGCGGCCCGAGTTTCCGGTCGAGCCGGCAGCCGGAACCGAAAACAGTGCGAACTGGGCCGGCGTGAAGTATTGCACCCCGTTGCCGGTCCGCTGGATCGTCCCGATGCTGCGATCCGTCCCACTGTAGTCCGCCAGCGCGCCTAGATTCGTAGCCAGGGGGCCGAAGTTGGTGGTATTGGGGCCGGTCAGAACACCCGAGGAAATGCTGAGCGGCTGGCCGGACGTCATAATACCCAGAGTCCCAAGCTCCCATCCGCCGACGAAACGATCGGCCCAATCCGGCATGTTGCGGCCCAACAGGCGTGATCGTCCGATCGGAAGAGTGTAGGTCGCGGTCCAGTTCAGAGTATGCGGCCGGTCGATGTCGGATAAGGACCGGTTCAGCTTGAGATTGTACTCATCCAAAGACCCGGTATTGCCGCCGCCGTCGGACGAGGCATTGTCGAGCGTTTTCGACCAGGTGTAATTTACGGCGAACTTCAGCGCTCCCTGCTGGCGGCGCAGGCTGAGCTGCAGCGAATCGTAGTAAGTGCGGCCCGCGTTCGTCGAAACATACACATTCGTGAACTGCGGAAAGTTGCGCAGATAGTACGGCGAAATCCCCGCCGCGGCGTACCGCGTATACCCATTGGTGTCCACCGTGTTGGCTGCGGTACCCACTGCCCCCTGACGCACCGCGGTGGCCCCGATCGCCGTAATGGCGGCGCTCGCCGACCCGTATATCTTCACGATGTTGTTCGCCGCGGAAGGCACCACAGCGCTGTTCGCCTGAAAGGCCTGCAGTTCCTTGAAATCGTTCAGAAATCCGCTGCTGTAAATACGCGTCTGGTTTACGTTCTGGTCCAGCAGCTGCTTCATCGCCCGGTTGGCCACGTAACCCACCTCCAGCACGGTATTACGCAGTATTTCCCTCTGGATGGTGAAGTTGTACTGCAGCCCATACGGAGTACGGAAGTTGGGATCGAAAAGATTCAACGTTCCGAACACCCGGTCGGCATTCGGAGTGGTGGTGGGAGTTCCGGGAGGCGCCGGATAAACCAGGCTCTTGTCGCTCGCCCGAAGATCGGTTCCCCCCGCATTCGGAAATGTCGTGACGCTTTGCGCAAACCCCGGAGTGGTGGAGTCCGGGTCGATCGTCGCTGTCCCGGGAACCCGGTCGTAGAAAACACCCCACGACGCGCGAACGGACGTCTTGCCATCCTTAAATGGCGACCACGCCAGGCCCACGCGCGGAGCGAAGTTGTTCAAATCGTTCTTGTACCAGGAGGTGCTTTTGGCGACGGTGAGGTCTGAAAGCTGACCGACCGTATTGACCAGACCCGCCGCGTCCTGCACGATATTCCCCTGAAGGCCGTCACGCTCGTAAGGCACGCCGAAGAATTCGTAACGCAGCCCGAGATTCAGCGTCAGGTTGCTCATGATCCGCCAGTCATCCTGGAAGTAGCCGCTGTAATCGTGGAAGATGAAATTCCGCACGCGAGGTTTGCCGGGACTGAACGTCTTGAGATCGCTGTAAAACGTCGTCTGGATCGAACTGATGCGTCCCAGCAGATCGTTGTACAGGCTGTCGTAGCGGGTGCGGTCGGCGGAAGAAATTTGCGCGCCCGTCGGACCGTTGGCCGTCGGTACAGCGTTTCCATTGGCCGTACTCACGTTGAGGGTCGGCCAGAGATTCGTATCGCTGCTCTGAAATTGCAGAATGTCGGAAAAGCGGAAACCCGTCTTAAATGTGTGTTTCCCGCGAATGATGGAAATGTTGTCGGAGATTTGCGGATTGACGGGCGAATTCCGTTCAGAGCCGAATCCCGTGGGAATCGGATTGGTGAACAGATTGGAGCTGATAAGGGGCACGTCGCGGTAGAGCAGGCTGCGAACGCGTCCGAACACCACCGATGACTCCTGGACGCCCATGACGAAGTCATTCACCAGCGTAGGCCTGATGGTCCAGTTGAAACCGGTGGAGTAGCCGGAACGAATACCGCCTTGTGAGCCGTTCGGCTGGCCGGGGAAGGTCGCCTCGGCGTTGTTCAACGAATCCGCGGGAGTGACGGTTTTGAACCATGAGTACCGGAAATAGGCGCGTAGATTTGTTGTCACCTGGTAATCGGTTTTGAACGTATACTGGTCGCCCTGATTGTTCGCCGGAGCATTGAAACGGAATCCGGCCGTGTTGAGTCCATCGCCGACGGAGGAATTGTTCGGGTTGGGGAGCAGCGCGAGATTGCTCGCCACAATCGGGTCGATCCCGAGTTTGCGCGGGTCGTTCTGGACAATGTTGTAGCTCTGCATGCTTCCCGCGTTCGGCTGTCCGGCCGGAACGATCCAGCGGAAAATGCCGGCTTTGGCCTCCGGGGTCAGGACCGTGCGGTTGCGGGCCACCTCCTGCGCCACTCGCGACCCCTGATAGTTGAAAAAGAAGAACAGCTTGTCCTTTCCGTGAAAGACCTTCGGGATGGTGACGGGGCCGCCGAACGACCCGCCGAATTGGTTCTGGATATATTTCGGGCGTGGCGTGGCCGAGCCGTTTGGCTGCAGAGAACTGTTGTTGAAGAAGTTGTTGGCGTTCAGGACTGTGTTGCGGTGGTACTCGAACAGGTTCCCGTGAAATTTGTTGGTGCCGGATCGTGTGATGAGCTCGATGGTGCCGCCCGCATTGCGCCCGTACTCCGCCTTCGCGCCGCTGGTGATGATGCGGAATTCCTCGATGGAGTCCGTATTGTTCGCGTTCAGCGTCAGACCGAGGCGGGGGGACACGGCGTCGTTGACGTCAATCCCGTCCAGAGTATTATTATTCGACCCTTGCCGGTTGCCATTGATGCGGGCGAAGCTGGAATCGTTCGGGCTGGTACCGAGCTGCACGCCGGGTTGATAAGTGGCCAGCGCGATCGGGCCTCGCCCCAGCTGAGGCAGCGTGTCGATGTCCACCAGGGTGACGGCGCGTTGTACTGTCGCTTCCGTCGTTTGGACGCCGAGCGAATTGGCTTCCACTGTCACCACGTCGCCGGTGGAACCGACCTCGAGAACAACGTCTTCGCGAAGTGTTACTCCCACGTTCACCTCGACGTTCGTGATCTCGCCCCTGCGAAACCCTTTGGCCTCCGCGGTGAGCGAGTAGAAGCCCGGCGGAACGACGGGAAAGGTGAAGAATCCGGCCGCAT
>JAOAPQ010000276.1 GCA_025462965.1 Bryobacterales bacterium | reverse complement strand
CCGCACCAGCCCATCCGGCGAGAAGTAAATGTCGCGGCCGCCCGTCGAGGTGGCCGATGTGATCCGCACAGCCGGAGAGAGCTTCTTCGAACGCAGTCAGAATTGGTTCACCTGGCTCCATTTCAAGGTCGTGAATGCCATTCTGCTTTGCCGAACCGCCGGGCTCGGCGGACATCAGGATGCGTGTTCCGGATGCGGATATCAGGTCATCTCGTTCAACTCGTGCCGCAATCGGCATTGCCCGCGGTGTCAGGCCAACGCGCGCGACCGCTGGCTCGAAGCGCGGGAGAAAGAACTTCTGCCCACGCGCTACGTGCACATTCGACGCTTGGAATGCCGCAACAAATCAATACTCGCTCCGGAGATCCTGGCCTTGAAACTCGGTCTCACCAAAGCCGAGACCACCTTTGCGAGCTTGCTGGCAGCCGGTCTGTCGGTCGTTCAGATCTGTGGCCGCTTGCGGATTCACGAGAGCACGGCTCGTACGCATCTTCGTCATCTCTATCAGAAGACCGGCGCGCGACGGCAGGCCGAACTCGTCTCCAGATCGCTGGTTCCTTAGATTAGTTTGATGGACACGAGGAAACACGCACGTGCCTGGCAAGCAGGCGCGCAGCTTTCACTGGAGGATGGCTGCAAGTAGCTCCCCACGTGCGTGGTTCTCAACGAGCCGACACCGTCGAGAGGGAGCTATGTCGCGAGTTCGTACTGAAGCCAAAAGATCTGCAGTACTTAACCCACGGGACCTTTTCGACGAGTGTTGTTTATGATCAGCACGTGGTGCCTGACCGCCTCGCTTGCCGCTAATTCGAGCGTCTGCCTTTCACGCGCCGCGGGTGGTGCAGGGTGCCGGTGAGTTTTGGGCTGGATCGCCAGCGCTTGTAAACATCTGCGGTGCAGATGGCGAAATCTAGCTCTTGTTCCGCGGTTACGGGAGGCCTGCCCGGGAGCGGCGAAATCCGATGTTCGGGTCAGCCGAGATATGGCCACCGACAACGTAGCAGGGCAAGCTGACCTCGCGGGTAGGGCGCCAAATGCATAATGGCCGTGGTTGTATTGTCTATTTACCTTTGAAACCTCTTTTTAAGGCGCGCATCTGGGAGTGAAACTCTTTCGCACCGAAGTCTTCCTCATCGCAAAATTCCTCCTCGTCCCGCTTCAGAAAGTGCGTTAGAAATCTCTCGATGTACTTCGCGTCCTCATTCGTCGCAAGCGCGCGCAAATCGAGACCCAGGAGGAAGGCGTTCGGCATGTTGAAGTCGGGAAGGTCCGCGTCAAACACCTCGTCAGAAAACAGTCGATCGCCTTCGGCTTCATACCGGCCAAGAACGACGCGGATGCCCTGAAGATCCTTGCCGCCCGTATGAGTCCTCCAGGTAAGCGATGATTTTCAGTAGCGTCGTGACGATTGGAGGCGCGACCCGTATCCGCATTTCCTTGGATAGCTCCATTTCGACGGCGTTTGCAAACACGTCGTCGAATCCGGCCATACTCATCGTAAACTGACTCGCAGGCCACACTATCGCCCCCTCGCGACGGAGCTTAGGAAAATGACAGGCCTTACCCGGTCTGTAACCAAACTTTCACCCGAAGTTCACTGACGAGTCATGCTGCACTTCTACCATCAAGAGGTTTACCTCAGAGGCTAGGAAAACGTCATTTATGTTCGAACTATATGCGCGTGTAGTAGTGCGCTCGCTTCCCGCGTCGCAACTTGTTCGTCTCGCGACGGTTCTGGTCTGCGCAATCGCCCCGATGGCGGCTCAGGATCGGGCGGCTATTAGCGGCACAGTCACTGATCCATCTGGCGCATTCGTTGAGGGCGCCAAGATCGAATTGAACTCAACACTAAACGGACTTCATCGGAGTACCGTAACGGGGGCTAACGGGATCTATCAGTTTCCGTCACTGGCTGTCGGTACATATACGATTTCTATCTCAAAGAATGGGTTCAAGCCTTACGAGATCACCGGCGTCGATCTGCTTTTCGGACAGGTGCGAACTCTGGATGAGCAACTCCAAATCGGCGCGATTTCAGATTCCGTGCAGGTAACCACCAGCGGCGAAGCTCTAAATCGAACGAATGCGGAAATTGACGGGGTTATCGAATCGCCCCAGATCCGTGAGATTCCGATCAACGGGCGTAACTGGGCGACACTGATGGCCCTCGCCCCCGGCGCGATAAACACCGGCGACGGAGGACAGCGCAGCATTCGCTTCAATGGACACTCGCTCGACGACAGCAACTTCACCTTCGACGGTATCGACACCAGCGGCGTCCAGGAACAGACTCAGAAGGCTGAGACCCGCCTGAGCATCTCTCTCGATTCCATCGCGGAATTCCGTGTCGCCACCAGCGTCTACACCGCCGAGAGTGGCTCCGCCGGCGGCGCACAGGTCAATGTGGTATCGAAGACCGGGACTAACCAGTTTCACGGAACCTTCTATGACTATCTGCGCAACGACGCGCTCGACACGCGCTCGCCGTTCGATGACGCAAAGATTCCGCCGTTCCGATTGAATCAGTTCGGCGCTCAATTGGGAGGCCCCGCGATCAAGGATAAGGCCTTCTTTTTTGTTAACTACGAAGGACTCCGCCAGACTCTGGGCCAAACCTTAATCGGCTTCGTGCCAAATGCCGCCGCTCGCGCCCAGGTTATGGCCAATTCCCCTGTTCTCAAGCCAATCATCGACGCCTTTCCCAAAGGACAGACGCCAATTGACGGCAACACCGACCAGATTACCGTGCAGGGTACCAACACAGTCCGCGAGGATTCGGGCTTATTCCGGCTTGACTATCGGTTTAATGACAAGAATGCCGCGTTTGTCCGCTACAGCATCGATAACGCTCTGATCAATAACCCGCAGGACGCACTCGGCGCCACCAACACCATCCCGGTCATCCCCCAGAACCTGGTTCTTCAGTTCCAGCACATCTTCTCGCCGCGGTTGATCAATGAGACAAAGTTCGGATTAAACCGCGTCAACTACCACAACTGGAACTACGGGACCTCGCCGATCAGCGTCACTACGGCGGATTTCTCCCCGCTGAGTTCCAACACTCTGGACGAGGAAATCGGTACCACTTTTTCCTATATAGACAACCTGACGAAGACCGCGGGCCGCCACACGCTTAAGTTTGGAGTCGACATACGGCGTATCCGTCTCAACAACTCCGGCAACGCGATTCGCGCTTCATCGATAGATTACGGCTCACTGAGCGATCTCGTCCTCAACATCGCTGCCAGCGCGTCAGTCCTGGAAGGCGAAGGGATTCGCGGCAACCGTCGAACGTTCTTCAGCGGCTACGCGCAGGATGAGTTCAAGGTAACGCCAAATCTGACCCTCAACCTCGGTTTGCGATATGAATTCTACACGGTCGCGCATGAGATTCTGAACCGCGCCGCGGTTGTCGATATCAAGGGCTGCGGCGGCTATTGCCCTCCTGGTACGCCGTTCTACAATGCCAACCCGAACGACTGGGGGCCGCGCGTCGGCCTGGCATGGTCTCCATCCGCCCTGGGCGGCAAGACGGTCCTTCGAACCGGTTTCGGCATTTATTATGGAGCCAACCAGAACGACGATTTTAGCGATCCGCTGGAGAGCGCCGTTCCTCGTTATGGATTCACCTCCTTGGATTTCGCGAATCTGTCGTACCCCCTCGACCCGTTCATCACACCGCAAAACGCCCTGTTTACCCCGAAGGCGATCGACCGCCATCGCAAGGATCTTTCGTACGACAACTGGAACTTCCTCGTACAACAGCAACTCCCGGGCAAGTTTCAGCTCCAGACAGGTTACGTCGGCAGCGTGGGACATCATCTGTTTACTCGCTACCAGATCAACCGGATAGATCCCGCGACGGGGAAGCGTCCGCTTGCACAGTTCTCACAGTTCGGATTGAAAACCAACGATGGCAATAACAATTTCAATGCGCTGCAGACTTCCCTGGAGCGGCGCTTCGCCAACGGAATCCTGTGGCAAACCCAATACATGTGGTCCCACGGAATTGCGGATTCGTCGACCGGAGCGGGAGAGAGCCTTACCTTTCAGAACCAGTCCTGCCGAGCCTGCGATCGCAGCGATACGAATATTGATGTTCGCCATACGATGACGTCGAACGCTATTTACCAGTTGCCGTTCGCCCGCAACTCTAAGATTTTCGGCGGTTGGGAAGTTTCCGGCATCGGAACGGCCAGCAGTGGCCGCCCGGTGAATATCACGCTCAGCAGAAAGGCCAGTCAGTTATTGGATGGAAACACCGGGAGTCAGCGCCCCGACCTGGTTCCAGGCGTCTCAATTTACGCTGCCAACCAGACCATTAATAACTGGTTCAACCCCGCGGCCTTTGCGATTCCGGCAAAGGGAACCTGGGGCAATCTGGGCCGCAACGTGGCTCGGGGGCCGGGTTACTACGAGATCGATACTGCGCTGCAGAAGAAGTTCCTCATCACGGAACGAATCGGCCTGAACTTCCGGGCAGAGGCATTCAATCTATTCAATCATCCGATCTACGCCAATCCCTCCGGCAGTATCGGGTCGAATCCATCGTCACCGTCCGCCAATTTCGGCAGGATAACATCCATCCTAAACACGGGCGCGGTGGGTACGGGTACGCCGCGCCGCCTCCAGTTCGCGCTTCGCCTGGATTTCTGATTAGTGTCGGAGATCTTGGGGCCGATTCTCCTGGATATTTGACTACACGGCTGTCCAAAGCTGAGAAATCACCGCCTGCTTTTAAGCGAGCAGTTGTTGGACAACACTGCCGTGTACGTCGGTCAGCCGGAAGTTACGTCCTTGGAATTTGTACGTAAGCTTGGTATGGTCAAAGCCGAGTAGGTGGAGCAAAGTTGCATGCAGATCGTGAACGTGCACTTTGTCGCGCACCACATTGAACCCCAGCTCATCGGTTTCGCCCATCACGACACCGGGCTTTACGCCTCCGCCCGCCATCCACATTGTGAATGCGTTGGGGTGATGGTCCCGGCCGTCATTCCCGCCCTGCACCATCGGCGTGCGGCCGAATTCGCCGCCCCAAATCACCAGCGTGTCCTGCAACATGCCGCGCTGCTTCAAGTCCGTGATCAGCGCCGCACAGGCCTGATCCGTGTCGTTGGCGTTCTGCTTGATGTCGTGAGTAAGTGACCCGTGCTGGTCCCAAGCTTCGTGGAAGATCTGGATATAACGTACCCCGCGCTCCACCATGCGCCGAGCCAGGAGACAATCGTTCGCAAACGATGGTTTGCCGGGTTCGGCGCCGTAGAGATCCAGGATATGTTTCGGTTCTTGCGCCACGTCCATCAGTTCAGGCGCGCTCGATTGCATCCGGAAAGCCATCTCAAAGCTGTTGATACGAGTGGCGATTTCAGGATCGCCGACAGTATCCAGACGTGCCTGGTCAAGCGTGCGAATGGCATCGAGAGAGTCCTTCTGGAGTTCGACATCGACGCCCTTGGGATTGGATAAGTAGAGAACCGGGTCGCCCGAACCGCGAAACTGCACGCCCTGGTAGACCGTGGGCAGGAAGCCCGACCCCCAACAGGAGTTGCCGCCGGACGGGCCCTTTTTGCCGGAACTAAATACGACGAATGCCGGCAGGTCCTGTGACTCGCTGCCCAGACCGTAAGTCACCCATGAACCCATCGAGGGTCGACCCAAAATCTGCGAACCGGTGTTCATCATCAACTGGCCGGGCGCATGGTTGAAAGAGTCCGTCACCATCGATTTCACGATGGCGATGTCATCGACAATTTTGGCGGTGTGGGGGATCAGTTCGGAGAGTTCCGCCCCGTTTTGGCCATATTTCGCGAATTTGAACTTGGGCCCCATGAGCTTGGAGTTGGGGTCAATGAACGCTGAGCGATAGCCTTTCAGCAGTTCAGCAGGCGGGAGGGTACCGTCGAACTTGGTGAGCTGCGGTTTGTGGTCGAACAACTCCAGATGGGAGGGACCGCCGGCCATGAAGAGGAAGATGACATTTTTGGCCTTTGGCGGGAAGTGCGGCTTCTTGGGCGCGAGAGGGCCCGTTGGCGCCTGGGAGGTAGCCGCTCTCGCGTCACCGACCAGGCTGGCCAGAGCGGCGGCACCGAGGCCCACTCCACATTGTTCGAAGAACCAGCGGCGCGTGCGGAGAACATTCGGATCCATGGAATTATTCCTTCGTGATGGTCTCATCGAGATTCAGGAGAACGCGGCTGACCGCGGTCCATGCGGCGAGCTGCGCGGGTGAAGTGGCGGGGGGAAGAACCGGTGGCTTGGCCGGGTCCGCAGTTGCCAACTCCCACGGGTCGCGGGTGCCATCGGTGTATCGCTGAACCTGCTTATTGAACATAGAGAGCAGGGTCGCGGATTCGTTGGGAGTAGGATTGCGGCTGAGGCAGCGGCGGACCGCAAATGCCACACGCTGCTCATCGGTGTTCCCGCCCTGGCGAATGGTAAGAAGTGCCAGTGCGCGAGCGCTCTCCAGGAAGAGAGGCTCGTTCAGAGTGGTTAACGCCTGCAACGGGGTATTCGAGCGGGACCGGCGAACGCACGACGTGTCACCGGTGGGCGTATCAAAGGTCTGCAACATGGGGTAGGGGACGGAGCGGTAGCGGAAGGTATAGAGCGCCCTGCGGTACTGGTCGGTACCCTTCGACTCATACCAGTTTTTCGGGCCGTAGCTGACCGGCGGCTGATAAAGAAACATGGGAGACACAGGAAATACACTGGGTCCGCCAATTTTCTCATTCAAGAGTCCACTGGCCGAGAGAGCAATATCACGCACGATCTCACCTTCCACGCGGAACCGCGGGCCGCGGGCGAGCAGCCTGTTGTATGGATCCTTCGCCAGCAGTTCGGGTGAGACACGCGAGGTCTGACGGTACGTCGCGGACGTCACAATCAGGCGATGGATATTCTTCATGCTCCAGTTTCGGTCCATGAACTCCACCGCCAGCCAATCGAGCAACTCGGGATGGGTCGGCGTTTCGCTCTGGG
>JAOAPQ010000271.1 GCA_025462965.1 Bryobacterales bacterium | reverse complement strand
CATTCCGGGACTACGTGTGACCTGACCAGGGCGTGAGTTATCGGTGAAATCCAACGCTGCGGCCAAGCTCCGCCGCATCGAACAATCTCCCGTTCGCAATTACCCAAGACACCTTTCGAAGGTCACCGATATTGTCGAGTGGATTACCGTCCACCAAAATGAGATCGGCACGCTTTCCTGCCTCGATGGTGCCGCTGTCTTTCTCAAGGCCCATGGCCCGCGCTGAGACAATCGTCGCGGACCGGATTGCCTCCAGCGGGGTCATGCCGGCCTGGACATAAAGCTCCAACTCGCGCAGCAGTCCGTAACCAACCAGACCTGTGTCGCTTCCTGGCACGATAGCGACACCTGCCTTGTGGAGCGCTCCAATCACTGCAAGGCTCTCGGTCATACGCGCGCGCGTCTGAACCGCGGTGGCGTTGCCTTGCATGCCACGGAACTTTACGTCGAGGATGAAGGGCGCACCGGCGATGCCGGGCTCAAACGATTCCACGCTCACATCCTTCGAGTGGCTTGCCATCTCTCCCCAGCTCGCAGTAGGATCGACGACCGTGTGGTGGTCCTTCAGAAACTGAATTGCCCGGCGCGCCGCGTCCGTACCGACATCCAGCGGCTCGCCGCGAGCACTTCCCGGTGTGCGCATTATCGTGGACACGTAATTCAGGTGGTTGATCTGGTCCATACCCGCCCCCACGCCTTCATACGCGTTGAAAACACGCGGCACATGGCCCGTAACCGTCATCCCCAGCCGACGTGCTTCGGTAGTAATCGCGCGGATCACATCGGGCGCAAGAAATGTGTATAGCTTGATCTGCTCGAAACCGGCGTGGTGGTAGCGCCGAACCGCCAGCCGGCCCTCCTCCGGTGTCTCGGCCGTGACGTGGCCAAAGGCGTTGAGTCCTCCCGCATCGATGAGGCCCGCCAGCAGCAGCCGTGGGCCGAGACCATGGCGCTTTTCCACGGCATCGCGCTGAGCGACCAGATAGTCGAACTCGCCACCGCAATCCCGAGCCGTCGTGATCCCCACAGCCAGTTGTGCCGGCCCGAATTCGACACCCGAGAAATGAGTATGCATCTCCCACAGGCCGGGCAGCAGCGTCTTACCTTTTGCTTCCACAGTGGGCATGCCGCGCGGGACGACAACTGCGCCCCTCGGGCCGGCGGCAGCGATGCGGCCGGCGCGCACGATAACGACTGAGTCTTCAATAGGGGTCGCACCTGTAGCGTCCACAAGCCGCGCCCCGGTTATCGCGAATGCGCCGGTGCGCTCGGGAAGAACTTCTCGTCCGATCGCCGCGAGATCGGCCATTTCCTGCGCCACACCACTGCGATAGAGCTGCGGGAGCGCCGCTTCATATTCCGTGCGCACGGCCTCCATGGGCAAGCCGCCTGCGAAAGTCATTGCCGCGGCGAGATCGCCGGTTCCGCTCATCCAAAGAATCTCGCGACCGAACATAAGATTAGCGATCGTGTAGCGTTCGAGCCTGATTGGACGGCCGTTGACGATGATGGAATCGTGCCCGGCCGTCTCGATGCGAATGGGATCTGCCGCCGGATTGCCGCGCAGAATCGGCAACAGCGCGGGCCTGCCATGCGTCCTCCAGTAGCGCATCATTGTCATCTGAATCGCGAAGGGCGACGGGCCGAGGATGGTGAAAAACCGTGCCGGAGGCGCAGGACTGTCCGGAACATCCACTTTTTCGGGGCGCTGCGCTTTCGTGTCCAGATGGAGCGGCGTGTAGTCGGATTTCATCAGCAATTCGGCGCTGGTGGTGCGCTTGTTGCCGCGGTCTGTGTATTCGAAGGTTGTGCGGAGCCTCAGGCCGACACCACGATCAGGAAGAGCGTTCGAAGGTGCGATCTCGTAACGCTCCTCGCCAATCGCGTGCAGGATCATGTGAATGGTCAGGGTGCCTGTTTCCGCAGGGAGGAGTGATGCTGTCGCGATCAGCAGAATGAGGCTGCACTTCATTCGATCAGTGTCACATGGCCTATCATTTCCCCTTTAGGGAAGAATATTTTGATTCAACCCGCGTCGCCCCAGTTGAAGAACGACTACCGATTGCCGGATATCGTTTCCCATTGAGGAGCTACAATTTCGCCGGACAGAACATCGAGGCTAGTCTAGGCCAACAAATCTTTCACCACACGTCCCGCGACGTCGGTCAATCGGAAGTCCCGGCCCGCATATCGATAGGTAAACTGCTCGTGATCGAATCCAAGCTGGTGCAGCAAGGTCGCGTGGAGATCATGTACGTGGACCTTGTTTTCGGCGGCAGCGAAACCGAACTCATCGGTCGCGCCATAAACCGCCCCTTTTTTCATTCCGCCCCCGGCCACCCACATGGAAAAGCCATATGGATTGTGATCGCGGCCATTTGACATACCGCCGTTTGCCCCCACATCCGGCAACTCCACCGTCGGCGTGCGCCCAAACTCACCGCCCCAGATTACGAGTGTGTCTTCCAGCAATCCGCGCTGCTTTAAATCCTGCAACAAAGCCGCAATCGGCTGGTCGCACTCGCGCGCGAGCTTCCCGTGATTGGTCTTGATATCGTCGTGACTGTCCCATGGTTGTCCGGCGCCATGCCACACCTGGACAAATCGGACACCACGCTCAAGTAAGCGCCGAGCAATGATCATCTGCCGGGCCTGCAGCCCCTCGCCGTACATTTTGTGAATGTGCTCGGGTTCCTTCGAAACGTCAAACGCTTCGTCCGCTTCCATCTGCATGCGAAACGCAAGTTCAAACGATTGAACCCTCGCTTCCAGCAGCGAATCTTCCTGCCTTCGATGCTGATAGCCCAGGTTTAATTCCGACAACAAATCCAGATCACGACGCTGGGCCTGCTTGCTCGAGTAATTGTTTTTGATGTTTTCAATCAGCTTGTCGATTTGCGTTTGACGTGTATCGATCTGTGTTCCCTGATATGAACCGGGCAGGAATGCCGAGCGCCAGTTCTGCGTACCCTGCGTGGGCAAACCGTCTGGACACAGAATGATAAAGCCCGGCAGATTCTGATTCTCCGAACCGAGGCCGTAGGTGATCCATGAACCGAAGCTCGGCCGGACCTGGCGCGTCTCGCCGCAATTCATCATCATGAGCGATGGCTCATGGTTGGGGATATCGCTGCACATGGACCGAATCACGCAAAAATCGTCGGCATGTTCGGCCACCTTCGAGAAGATCTCGCTGACCTCGGTTCCGCATTGGCCATATTTCTTAAATTCGAAAGGCGATCCGAATGCGGCACCGGTCCGGCGTTCCGTCTTTAGGGTAATCGGAATCGGCTTACCCGAAAATTTCGTAAGCGAGGGTTTCGGATCGAACGTGTCAACGTGCGAGGGGCCCCCGTTCATGAAGAGATGCAGCACGCGTTTCGCTTTGGCCGGCAGCGGCGGACGCTTCGGGGCCAGCGGGTTTACCGAACCATCGGCGGCGCTCGCCTGAAGCACGTTCGTGTCTCCCAACAACCCCGCGAGTGCGACGGAGCCCATGCCCATTCCCGTGCGCTGCAACAGCTCACGGCGAGTGAAGAACCTGGTTTGATAACCCATAGTCGATTCGTTTCCTTAATCCACGAAAGCAAATTCATTGGTTTGCAGAAGCACGTGGGCAAAACGCTCCCAAAGCGCCAGCGGCGGCAGCATGGGACCACGAAACCCATCCTTTGCACTCCAGGCGCTTTCTTTCGGCACGGTCTCGTTCCCCGCAAGCTTGATTGCTGGCGCCCAACGGAAACCGTCGTTCTCGCTGTCCACGCGGCCATCAACAACAAAATCGAGCGTATCGCCCTTTTGCGCTCTGATTCCGTTCAGCTTCGTTTCCGCACCTGACCCGTTCACAATCCACGACGCCAGCTCCCCCTGGCGGCTCGAGACAATGCGCGCGCGCACACCGTCTCCGGAATTTCGAAGGCTATTCTGGTCGTGGCGAAGCACGCCCTCAATTGACACGGAGCCCTCGGCAGGACTAACCCAACGTCGGATTACGGCTTGCCGCGGGGTGTCACCGGGCTCGCCGCCATCTGCGGTCAGTCTTGCCTTTCCAGTGACTGGATCGGGGAGCATCGACGCACCCTGCCAGGAGTCACCCGTAAAGAACCGGAATGGCACGAACCCCTTCACTCTATCTGACGCAGCATCGTATTCGCCCAGGCCGTACTGCCAGGACGGCGCCCCCGTCGCGGGAGCGCCGGATTCCTCGGCGGAAGCGATGAACTTGGCGCCTGATGAGAGTTCCCCGGCCGTCGCGTCGCGCCCGAGCACTATCCGGTACAAAAGCTGCAGTCGTCTCTCTGTGTTCTTCTCGCTCGTCACGTCAGACCGGTTCGCCAGATGCCGCGCCTGCTCAGCCATGAACGGGCTGTTCATGAGAAACAGCGCCTGCTGGGGGACGGTGGTCGTATAACGCAGAGGAACGTGCTGATCAGGGCTGGCAAAATCGAACGCAGCGAGCATTCCCGGAATCCGGCCACGCTCAATATAGCCATACACGGTTCGGCGTGGAACCGAAGGTGTGGCGGTCAGCGAGAAAGGGACGCCACCGATCCTGTTGTCCAGTTTGCCGGAGGCGGCAAGAACAGAATCGCGGAGGCTCTCGATGTCCAGACGCTGCCGATTCATACGCCAGAGCAGTTGATTCTCGGGATCCTGCATCCGTGCCTCGGGGTTATCGGCGCTGCTCTGCTGGTAAGCCGCCGAAAGCATGATCTCGCGGTGCAATTTCTTCAGCGACCAGCCGGATTCCATAAATTTTACGGCCAGGTGGTCGAGCAGTTCGGGGTGCGTCGGCGGGTCGCCTCTCAAGCCGAAATCACTGGGAGTGCGCACAAGACCGGCGCCGAAATGATTCATCCACACGCGGTTTACGATCACGCGGGCGGTCAGCGGATTGTCTTTGCTGGCAATGGCGCGGGCAAGGTCCAGGCGGCCGCTTCCGTCTTTAAAGTTTGCGGGCTCACTCGGTGAAAGGCAGCTGAGAAAATGTGCCGGGGTTTCTACACCGGGATTGTTCGGATTGCCGCGAACGAACACATGAGCAGGCTGCGGTTTGGGAACGTCTTCCACGACCATCGCGCGAGGAGCGCCGCCATCGTACGCGTAAAACGCGCGCATCGTGTTATAGCGGTTCTTAAAGTTAATGGTGTTATTCCGGTCGCCCTCAGTCATTACCTGATCAAACTCAGCGACCGGCACGTTTACAGGCGATTCCTTGCCGCGCAGCGCCGCCCGTAGCTCTTCCTCCCGGGAAGCGGATAACGGCGTCGGCGAATCGTACCGGGCAAGAAGCGCGGCATAACGGCTCGCGACCTCGTGCAGATTGGCAGGCGCAATCTTAAATTCTTCCAGGACCAGCAGATTTGTTCCGGCCTGCGATGCCAGAATTTCCGGCCACTTCGTTGCGAGTTCCGCATCCGGAATTGCCCCAGCCGCGTTCCATAATCCGAAGATCCGTTCACCGCCTGCCCCGGAAGCGCCCAGATAATCATTCCAGCGACCCAGCATATAAAGGTTGAGCTGACGTTCCTTGACGAGATCTTCCACTTCGGTCGGCCGCATCTTCCCTGAATCGTGCACGGCAAGCAGGTATTCGGCAACTTGCGTCCGGAAAAAGGTGTTCAAAACGGCCGACCGAGTCTCGCGATACTCCACATCGGTCTTTCGAATTCGGGCCAGCCGGTCTCCGTAGAGCTCGTCCACTGTTGTTTTCGCCTTGGCTGCCTGCAGTAAAGGCAGATCCTCCGGCTCACGTATGTTTGAGAAGATCGAATAAAAAGAGTAGTAATCCCTGGTCGGAATTGGGTCGTACTTATGATCGTGGCAACGAGCGCAGGCGACCGTCATACCCAACATTCCGCGCGCGACGACATCAATGCGATCGTCAACCGTCTCCGGAAAGGTCTTCGGGAATTCCCGCCCCAGACTCAGATAGCCCAGAGCCGCCAGATTACGCGAATCGTTTCCCTTAATACGATCTGCCGCTAGTTGCTGAGTCAGGAACTGGTCATATGGCAGATCTTCGTTAAGGGCGCGAATGACCCAATCGCGGTAAGTATACGACCAGGCAAAGCGCTCGCCGACATTGCGCGCATCCGAATACCGCGCCACGTCGAGCCAGTGCCGGCCCCATCTCTCGCCGTAGCGCGGCGATGCCAGAAGTCGATCGATTAACCGTGAGTATGCGTCGGGGGACTTATCGCCTGCGAAAGCATCTGCCTCCGCCGCGGTCGGCGGCAATCCGGTCAGATCAAAAGATGCCCGGCGTATGAGTGTGCGAGCATCGGCCCGAGGCGAGGGCGCCACGCCTGTTCGTTCCAGCTTCGCGAGGATGAAACGGTCGATGTCGCCGCGCACCCAGGTGGTCTGTTTCACATCGGGGGGCGCATGATCTTTTGGTTTCTGAAAGGACCAGAACTGCTTCCTGGTGTCCACAGGTGCAACCGCGATGGCGTCCTTTGGCATGACAGCACCAGCGCGGATCCAATTCTCGAAATCCGCGACGGCCTCGGACGGCAGCGGCTTGCCGGGCGGCATCTGCAAATCCTTGTCCTGATACCGCAACGCATGCACAAGCAGGCTCTTGTCTGGATCTCCGGGGACTACTACCGTGCCCGAGTTGCCGCCCCGCTGCAGGCCGTCCTTTGAGTCGAGGAGCAGACCGCCCTGCACCTTGGCAGCCTTTGCACTATGGCAGACGTAGCAACGCGCGACCAGCACGGGACGTATTTTCACTTCGAACACGCTGAGGGCCTCTGAATTCGAAACCTGTGCAGAAATTGCGAACCAGGGAACGGTGAGCCCGAAGACTGCGTTTCGCAGCGAGCGGTTACGATTGCACATGATTGAGCATGATTTTATCGTCTTTTCCCCTGATGGCGCGCGTGTTCATAACTGACCTCGCGCCGGACCGCTAAGGATGATGCGGATCGGACTGCAACCACATGCTCGGTTATGTATTAAGAGTTCTGCAAAAAGAGGTGGGTCATGCTAGACCTTTCAGATTCAGTTAGCCGCTGAAGAAGAGAAAGGAAAAGATGACCCCAAAGAAGAATACCGCAGAGAGGCAGAGCTGGAAAGAGCTGATGAGCGAGGCTGCCGATTTCCTGAAGCCGCTGCTGAGAGGCAAGGTCCGGCGATGTTCTAGTCGCGGTCACAGACGGGATTCTAGAAGTACAAGACTCTGAAGGAGTGGAATTCGGCATTCCTAATGTCGAGGCTTTGGTCGCAAAGCACTTCGAAGCACCGCTCCCAGACCTTGCTCAGTTCATCGTCACAGCCGCACACAAACGGGGTACACAGGATGACGATCAAACAATACTCCTGATCCGGATTGAGTAGCGACCCTGACGGCCCCGGCTGTTCTCGAATCAAATTTGTCCGCCGCCGGGCACTACCCTGAGTGTTTCCTAACAGCAGGGGTCATCAGCGTTTCTCCATTGGGCGGTTGTCAGGGTTCAACTTCCGGTAAAATACCGTCGTTCCGCTCAAGCCGCCCTTCGGCATCAGCGCATAATCCGGTATTACGCCGCAGCGCTCCCAACCCAAACGGGTATAGAACAACTCCGCGTCGCTGCCCGTGGTGGTGTCGAGAACGAGAACCGTCTTTCCAATTTCGAGCGCGGCTTCTTCGGCGGCCGCCATCAGCGCCGCTCCGATTCCTCGCCGGCGCGCGCTCCGCCGCACCTGCAGCTTCGCTATGTCCGCACGATGGCGCTGGTTCTCGGGAACGGCAAATAGGATCTGCACTGTGCCGAGGATGGTCCCCGTCACCTCGTCTTCAGCCACAAACACGATGCGCTCACCGCGCGCGCCACTCGTCAACACCATTTCCCAGAAAGCGAGGGCTCTGTCTTGAGTGAGCGGAGACATGAAACCTACGGACGAGCCGCCCTCAACTACCTCCACGAGCAACTCGGCGAGCCTCGACGCCAGGCCGGGCTCGGGACCGACACGGCGAATTACAAGTCCGGCGCTCATTTATCTTTCGGGCCATTATATGGGAATGATCGATTTCTAAGCAATCGCGTCGGTTCACGTCGACACTCTGTGGTTGCGAACGGTAAATTATAGATCAGGGCAGCAAGGCGCGCTTACTTTCGCGGTGACGAAGAAATGCTTCCGCCTGTGGGAAGCCGCTCTCACGCCCGCGAAAACTCGTGATCTCGACCTGTTTCGGGTACCATTTATCGGGCTGCTGCGAGGCGTGCGCGTAGCACGCGGCATGGCGGCGGGATTCGACGGCGGAAATGTCGACGTAGTCGGCGGGTGAGAACATCATGGTGTCCTCGGCGACCTCGTAGTAATAGAGCGCGTATTTCTTGCCGCCTGCGAACCAGGCGTTCAGCGTTAGCATCGAGACGGCACAGTGGTCGCGGTGACGGTCGATGGGCCACTGGGTGAACACGACATCAGGACTTTCCGCAGCGAGCACGCGAGCGAAAGC
>JAOAPQ010000102.1 GCA_025462965.1 Bryobacterales bacterium | reverse complement strand
GGTTGTTCAAAGGCGATGGGAATCGCAACCAACGGGACACCCTGTCCCAGACTCTCCAGCGTGGTGTTTAGGCCTGCGTGCGTGACGGTCAACGCCGCCCTGCCGAGCAATTCCACCTGTGGGGCATAGGGAACCACGATTGGCGATCCGGGAAGGCTCAGACCTTCGTCCAGCCGATTCTCATCACCCAGGGAGAGCACCAACTGGACGTCGAGGGACGCGCAGGCTTCCGCGATCGCCCGATACAAATTTCGCGTACCATTCACGACGGTCCCTAGAGATCCATAAACAAGCGGCTGCCCGTTCAGGCGATGCCACGGGAACGAGATCGTCGCCGCCTCGCGGTAACGAATGGGCCCGACGTAATGGAAGGTTTCCGGCAGAGTTTCGCGCGGAAAGTCGAACTCACGAGGCTGCTGCGAGATCTGGGCGAAAGGCGAGAATGTCTCGTCAAACCGCGTCAGGAGCGGGAGCTTCCAAAGTTTTCGAAAACCGTTGATCTGGTTTTGAATCGAGAGTGAGGCGATTCGAATCCCCGCGTAGGCAAGGCGGTTACGGCCGACAGCCCACGCATTCCTGCTGTAAGGCCAACTGGTAAAAAAGGGTGGCACCGCCGGCTCTCCATTCAAGCACAGGCCATTGCAAACACTGACCCAGGGCAGAGCGGCCGCCTCCGCCACGGATCCAGAGCAAGGATCGGCCTGATCGACCAATACGGCATCGATCCGGGCGTCGCGCACCAGGACAAGGCCTTTGGTGAGGATGCCCTCGTACCGGATTTGGTCGAAGCGGCCCTGGAGGCGCATCGATCCCAGCCGGCCGAGCGCCGCCATGTGCTGCATCATCTGGCCGAGCGTGCCCTCGGGGACCGTATCGGGCTCCACCGATTGAAAACCAAATCCGGCGGCGCGGATTTTCGCTTCGTTAACGGAGATGCCGAAGAACGTGAGCCGGTGTCCACGATCTCTGAGCGTACGCGCGAGTGCCAGGAACAGATTGACATGACTCGCCATTGGGAGACAAAAAACACCCAAATCCATGTTTTGCGTTGCCTCTTCAAATACCGAAGGTGATACCCGGGGGGACGACGGAGAGATATGTTACTCCGCCGAAAACCAGCTTACCTCTTTTCTTGTCTCCTTCTGCTGAAATATTTCATCGTGGTTACGAGGGGAGTTACCGCATACAGCAGTCGGCGCCCGGGCGCGCCGGTCGTGAGCGGATCACAGCGGCGTTTCTTCGTTCTATGAGATTAGTCGAGACCTGTGGAGGATCCAACTAAGCTTGGGTCCCTAACAGGTTCTATTCTGCCAGAAGGCTCTCCGCCAGTTCCGCCGCACGATTCACCCCTCCGGCCCGCCGGCTTTGCACTTGCAATTGCCGCGCCCGATCACGATATTCGTTGCCTTCCGATAGCAATGAACTAACCGCACCGCGCAACCGGACCGGATTCAATTTTCCGGGAGGGATCACAATGCCGGCGCCCGTTCGAGCAAGACGCGCCGCAATGGCCGGTTGATCGTGCGCCAGCGGGATTGCGACTGCGGGCACTCCGAAATAGAGCGACTGCTGTGTGGTGTTCATACCCGCGTGAGTTATCGTGACTGCGGCTCGTGATAGCAATTCCAACTGGGGCGCATAATTCACAACGACCGGCTTACCGGGCAAATTGAGTATCGCCTCACCTGTTCCTTGGCCAAGAGATAACACGAGCTGCGCTTCCAGTCCATTACAAGCTTCAGCCATCACGTGAAAGTAGCTGCTATCTTTACTCTGCAAAGTGCCTAGTGAGCCGTATATGATCGGTCGCCCGTCCAGGTTCTCAAACGGGAAAGGGATACTCGACGAGGACCGCTCATCGAACCATGGTCCCAGGTAGTGGAAGGTTTGCGGAAGCCGCTCACGCGGAAAATCGAATTCTTGCGGCATCTGAGCGATCTCGGCGATCCGTGAGAAAGTATCGTCCGGCTTGCTGATCGGCCCCAAATTCCAATTCTTCCGATACTTGTTCAACACCGCCTGAATCGGCGCGATGAGACGGTCTGCTATCGCATACCCGATTCGATTTCGCGCTCTGGCAAACACCGAGTCACTATATTGCCAGCCGACAAAGGGAGGGGGAATCAAAGGTTCGCGATTCAGCGGCAGGCTCGTGCACACGCTCATGAAAGGAATTCTCAAGTGCTCGGCGACGCTTCCTCCCGACGGTTCATTTTGGTCGATCAACAATGCGTCGATATTTAACTGCTGCATAATCTTTGGACCGTCTCTCAGTATCAGGTTGGAGATATTGCAAGCGGATTCTACCGAATACTTAAGGGCTGCCCTGCCCGAAAGATTGCTGAGCTTTGCGACTGACTCAGCCAGCGCGCCGGCCGGGTAGTCTTGATAACCAATCGCCGCAAATTGCAGGCCTTCACTTCGCGCCTTGGCTTCCATATCTTGCACATGAAAAAGGGTAACCCGATGCCCCCGGCGAACCAGGGCTCGACCGACTGCGGCGAGGGGATTTACGTGGCCCGTTATAGGAGGGCAGATAACTCCAAAGTGAGACATTGGTGGATTGAGCAGTCGCCTGAGGGATAACACCCGGAGGCTATCACAACAGCATGTCGGGCCGAGGTCCGTGGAATAGAATACGCGCTAATGAAGTTCTGCTACCGCGCGCCTGCGATGCGGACTAAGCGTTCGGCCGCAACGCCCGCGTTCAAATTACATTTCTTTTCGGACTTTTTTTACTTGAATACAACAAATACCGTACCACGGACGGTCCTGGACTGTATGGATCGCTACTACTCGGCCATTCTTGCTATAAGAACGAAATAATACATTGATTTGAATTTAATACCTGAATATACTCAAAGGTGTGAGATTCTCAACTAATCCACCTCAGTGTGTCGATGAAATCCAGCCCCTATACTACTTCCCGCCGGTCCCTTGTCCTGGTGGCACCAGTGGGCGCTACGCTGAAGCAATTCAACGGTAGTACTACGGATTCTGATTATTCTTATCAGCATCTGATCGCTGAGCTCCAGCGACTCCGGGGGCTCGTCTACCTCAAGGACGGCGCCATCAACGCGTCGGATTTAACTTCGGATGGTCGATACGTTTCGAGCGCCGACGAGGAGAGCTGGCATCTTCTCACGATGAGCTCGGATCAACGGGTTTTGGGCTGTGCGCGGTTCCACCAGCATGCCCACTCCGTTCCTTTTCAACAGCTCGGCGTTCGGAGATCGGCGATTGCGCAATCGCCTGAATGGGGCGCTAAGCTTCGCGCGTCCGTTTGTACAGAACTGGCACTGGCACGCCAAAGCGGTTTTTCGTTCGTAGAGTTGGGAGGGTGGGCTCTGGCGGAAGAACTCCGGGGAACTACCGAAGCCCTTCAGTACGTGCTCGCCACCTTTGCGTGGACCCGATTGATGGGCGGGGCTCGGGGCATTACCACCGCGACGGAACGGAACGGCTCCGCGTCGATCCTTCGGCGGCTCGGTGGTCAGTCCCTCGAGTGGGAGGGTGAACCGATTCCTCCTTACTATGATCGGCATTACAACTGTGGAATGGAGGTGCTCCGTTTTGATTCGAGATATCCTAATCCGAAATATGAAGGGACAATTGAATTGCTACGGTCCCAGTTGGCAAGCTCCTGCGTTATTCGCCGGGAGCCATTGAACCCGCGCAGCGGCTCGGCAGATTCCAGCGGGGGAGCGAGGTTCGTCTCACGCTTGGAAGACGGCGCGACAGCGGCTCTCGGCGTCTGAAAGCGCTAAAATTAAAAGATGGCCTTCGCGCTTCCGCCAGACGCTCTGAGGGATTTCCGTCGAGCGCTGGGAGAGGATGGCGTGTTGACAGACCGTGCCGAACTGGGGACGGCTGAATGCGCAACCTTTCAAACATTTCAAAAGATTCCGGCAATCCTGCGCCCAGCCGATCGCACGGCAGTTTCCGAGGCAGTACGCGTCGCCAATCGCCACGGTATCGCGATCTATCCGGTTAGCAGCGGCAAGAACTGGGGGTACGGTTCCCGCGTCCCGGTGGCTGACGGCTGTGCGCTGCTTGATCTCTCGCGCCTGAACAACATTATCGAGTTCAACGAAAAGCTGGGCTATGTCACCGTAGAGCCGGGCGTCACGCAACAAGCGCTTTTTGATTTCTTACGCGCGCAGAAATCCAATCTTTGGATCGACGCGACCGGGTCCAGCCCGAATTGCAGCCTCATCGGCAACGCGGTGGAAAGGGGATTCGGCCATACACCCTATAGTGACCACTTCGCGAACCTCTGCGGACTGGAAGTAGTGCTTCCCAGCGGTGAAGTAATCGACACGGGCTTCTCGGGTTTGCCGTCAGCCAGGACCGGACCTGTTTACCGCTGGGGTGTTGGTCCAATTCTGGATGGGTTATTTTCTCAATCGAATTTTGGAATCGTAACGCGCGCGACCGTCTGGCTGATGCCGGCGCCGGAATATTTTCAGGCGTTTTTCTTCCAATGCGCAGCGGATGATGCGCTTCCTGCGCTGATCGACGCTTTAAGACCTCTCCGCCTGGATGGCACTTTGCGTAGCGCGATTCATATCGGCAACGACTACAAGGTTCTGGCCGGGATTCAGCAGTTTCCTTGGGGCGAATCCCTGCCTCTGAGCCCCGCGCGAATGCAGGAATTGCGCGGCAAGCTGAAGTTTACCCGCTGGAGCGGATCGGGCGCGCTGTACGGGACGCGGCGGCAAGTAGCCGAAGCAAGACGCCTTCTGCGTCTGGCACTCGCGGGAAAAGTCGACCGGCTACGCTTTCTGGACGACCGGATGATCCGCATTGCCTCCAGGTTCACGCGCCCCTACCGGATGGTCACCGGTCTGGATCTCACCCGGACACTCGATTTGCTCAAACCAGTTTATGGTCTGCTCAAAGGGATTCCTACGAACAGCACTTTGGGAAGTGCGTATTGGCGCAAGCGAATGTCCGTCCCGGCGGATCCACACCCCGACCGTGACGGTTGCGGTCTCCTATGGTGCGCGCCAGTGGCTCAGACCGATGGGAAAGAGGCCAGAAAGCTGGTTGACCTCGCCGAGACCACTTTGTTGGCCCATGGCTTCGAACCGATGATATCGCTCACGCTTCTCACGGAGCGTTCGCTCGCGTCCGTTATTTCCATCAGCTATGACCGCGCGATTCCCGGCGAAGACGAGAAAGCAATGGCTTGCTACCGGGACTTGGAAGAACATTTAACCCGTGAGGGTTTTTATTCTTACCGGCTCGGCATCGCTTCCATGGACTTTCAGGCCAACCGCGATTCCTACAGCCGCTTACTCCAAGACATCAAGGACGCCCTCGATCCCAACGGTGTTCTGGCCCCGGGACGCTACGTTCCGCTAACTCACCAGCAGAAAGGCCAATTAGCATAATGAGTCAAACTCGATTGGCGGAAGAAATCACCGCCTCTGTTTCTAATCCCGTGCCTGAGGATGTGTTCACGGCGGAGGACCGCCAAACTCGCACCTTGGTGCGCGATCTCCATCAGCCCAAGCCCATCGTTTACTGGATCGATCTCCTGGCGACGTCCGCGGTCGGTTGGGCCGCCTTTGTGACTGCTTGCCGGTTGCCGTCTTTTTCTCCTGTTTTTTCTCCCGCGATGCTGGCAAGTGTCGCCATCGCCGTTGTCGCTCTCTATCGGGGACTCTGCTTTATTCATGAAATCAGCCATCTGAATCCGCGGGCGGTTCCACACTTTGAAACAGTATGGAACATCCTTTTAGGTTATCCGCTGCTGATGCCGTCGTTCGTGTACTGCGGTGTTCACCAGAGCCACCACAAGCTGAGCACATACGGCACGAAGCAGGATCCGGAATACATGCCCTTTGCGCAATCCAGTCGAATGACCGTGGTTTTTGCGCTCGAAAGTTTCTTCATCCCAGTGGCATTGCTGGTCCGTTTCCTTTTGCTTTCGCCGGCGGGATTAATCTTTCCGGCATTCCAGAAGTGGCTGGTGGTGCATGCCTCATCGCTGACCATGAACATTGCTTACCGGCGCGAAGCGACAAGTAGCCTGCTGCGTACCGTGCGCTGGCAGAGCGCGGTTCTCTGGCTGATGTGGATGGCAACGATCGCACTGGCGGTCGCGCGGATCGTTCCGTTGCGAATATTTGCCGTATGGTTTGCGGTTTCCGCACTCATTAGCTTCGTCAACACCCTTCGCACGCTGGGGGCGCACGCATATGAAAGCTCCGGCGAGCCTCTCGACAGACAAGGGCAGCTGATGGATTCCATCGACACGCCCGGAGCTCCTTGGACCGAGTTTTGGGCGCCTGTGGGATTGCGCTATCATGCGCTCCACCATTACTTCCCTGGCATTCCCTATCACAATCTACGGAAAGCCCACCGGCGGCTCGTGAGTGAGCTGCCTCCCTCGTCCGCTTATCGCCAGGCCCTCAGTCCAGGTCTCTGGCGTTCGTTGGGGCAGCTATATAGACGGGGTTTAGGGAGGAAGCTCCCGCAAGGTCGAACTCAGGACTGAACCACGCGCCGTCCTGACAGAAGCCCCGCTGACAAATGCATTTTGGCGTCATCAGCCCGCCCGTCCCGGGTCACGTCCATCCATTCGGCGCATTAGGCCGCGAGTTGATTCTCAGAGGACATCAGGTCACCATGCTGCAGATGGAGGACGTCCGCGCTCGCGCCTCCGCCGAGGGCCTCGGCTTCATCCCGCTCGGCCACGTCGATCATCCTCCGGGCTCATTGCCTGAGTCGCTGGCGCAGCTCGGCCAACTGAGCGGATTCGCGGCGCTGCGATTTACGATTCAGGCCGTTCGAAAAACTACGCGCATGTTTTGCCGCGACGCGCCGACGGTGATCGAACGTGCGGGAATAGGGGCGCT
The DNA here is from genome assembly GCA_025462965.1 of Bryobacterales bacterium. Classification (GTDB taxonomy): domain Bacteria; phylum Acidobacteriota; class Terriglobia; order Bryobacterales; family Bryobacteraceae; genus JALYXI01. The sequence goes on along the minus strand of JAOAPQ010000102.1, from coordinate 13,610 downwards.
CCTGGTGGATCAGACCGAACCTGCCGGCGGGAGCATCGCCGAACACATGGGTCTGCCATTTGTAACCGTGTGCAATGCCTTGGCCCTCAATGAGGAGCCGGGTGTGCCGCCGCCATTTACCGATTGGAGCTACCGCGATTCCCTTTGGGCGCGAGCGCGCAATCTTCTGGGCTACCGTGTCGCAGGCACGATCATGTCCCCGGTGAACGCTGTCGTGGCCGAATATCGGAAGCAATGGGAACTGTCTTGTCATCGGAATCCGGAGGAATCTTTCTCTCGCCTGGCGCAGATCAGCCAGCTTCCGCCGTCGTTCGACTATCCGCGCAAGCAACTTCCCGAAACATTCCATTACACCGGGCCGCTTCGAACCGCCGCTCGTGCGGAAGTTTCCTTTCCCTGGGAGCGTCTCAATGGACGACCCTTGATCTACGCATCCCTGGGGACGCTGCAGAATGGAAGAGATCGGGTGTTTCGAGTTTTCGCCGAAGCCTGTGCTCCTCTGGACGCGCAACTCGTAATTACTCACGGGGGCGGACTCAGTGAGCAGAGCGTGCAATCCCTTCCTGGAAAGCCCTTGGTCGTGAGCTACGCTCCGCAGATCGACGTACTCAAGCGAGCCTCTCTCACGCTGACTCACGCCGGGTTGAATACTGTTCTCGACTCCCTCTCGCAAGGCGTTCCCATGGTTGCCATTCCAATCACATACGAACAGCCGGCCATCGCGGAGCGATTGCGGTGGAGTGGCGCGGGAGAGTCCCTGCAGTTTACGAGGTTAACTGTAGAGAATTTAAGGGAGAAAATCCGAAGGGTGATGGGAGAATTGAGTTACGCGCAAAAGGCACGTGAAAATGCGGCTGGCATTCGGCAGGCCGGCGGAGTGAGACGCGCGGCCGACATTGTCGACCAGGTAACGGCACCGGTCGCCGGAAACACGCTATAAACAAAAAAGGCACCTGGGGCGACTTGCGCCGGGTGCCCTCGCTACACTTTTTTGAGAAACTTACCGCCGGGAGAACCGCCGCCCGATAACGGAGAATCCAAGAAGGCCCGCACCCATCAACAGCAGGGAAGCTGGCTCTGGAATCGCTGCCGCAGGGCTAAAGCTTCCGGAGTAGGAATGAACAAAGATCCCCGTTCCGCCACCCGCCGCAAGGGTGTTCAAAACGTCTTGAGCGTTCTGCCCAGCTACTTGCGTCGTAAAGATCCCGATATATGGTGTGAATCCGGAGGCCGAAGTTCCCGTGTAACCGTTCAGTCCTACCGTGAACTGGATCCCGACCGAAGTGGCAGTTCCTGTTCCATTCGGCCCGGTTCCGGGGCCGTTCGTCAAGCGGAAGCCCGAAGCTCCAGGTACACACGAGACGCCACCCTGCGTGGGATCGACGGAACTGCAGGTAGGAGTGCCTGCAAGCGGAATGTTCGTCAGATCAAAAGTTACGCCATTTGCGAACGTCATGAAACTGACTACGTTTTTGGCGCCCACAATGGGAGGTGCCAGGTCCAGAATACCGCCGTTCGTCCCGCTAGCCGTGGCGAAGCTGCCTGTTCCGATTCCCGTCAGGAAACAATCGTTTGCTGGCGGCGTCGTATTCCCCGGGTTCGGACCGGTGTTGCAGCCCGGAGGCCCGGAGTAGAAGTCGATGGCGGTCGCGGAAACTCCGGCCGTGCCGGTAGTGTCCACTGTGCCGGTTATCATCGTGGCGGATGCGGAAAACATTCCTAGAGTAACGGCAAGGCCGAGACCCTGTAACAAGCTGCGGTTCATTATTCCTCCTAGGTGAGACGATCGAGCGTCTGAAGACCTGAACTTACTTTGAGTCAAGACACTCAAACGATCAAGGTGTCATGCCTGAGTGATTATGCGAATCTATACGTTTGTAAGTTAAAAACTATGCGAACGAATACACTCACTCGCGATGTACATTCAGACGCAACTCTAGATGCGTTAGTTTTCACACAGAATTGTCTTTTTTCCCGTCCGATGTGCCTTAGCTCAACGCAACTACCCTGGAATTCCATATTCAGTTTCGGCATTCCTCTTGCTTTGTAGATTCCTTAAAGGAGCGGTGCCGAGGCATTGATGGATTACGAAAACCACGAAAGAGTTCTCCTGATTGAGGACCAGCCCGCGAATGCGGCGAATCTGCGGGACCGGCTTCAGGATCTTGGGTACGAAGTCACCGGCATCGTGTCCACGGGCGCGGAGGCTCTATCCTCTCTTGAGCAAAGCCCTCCGGATATGGTGGTCCTTGGTCGCCATTTCCAGACCCAGCCGGAGTGTGTCGAAATCGCTGAGGTTCTCGAGAGCCGCTTCCACATTCCGGTGAGGTTGTCAGGTACCTTGAGCGATCCCGAAATTCAAATGGATGATTCTTTCGCGCCAAGCCTCATCGGTGCGCTGTCCACGGCCCAGAACTCGGAACAGAGTGCGACGCTGTTGAAGGAACGCCAGAAATACTTCTGGCTTTCCACGGCGCTTCGGTCCGCGGCGGATGGCATCGTCATCGTGAACCCGGAGGGCCGCATCCAATACCTCAACCCGATTGCCGAACACCTGACAGAGTGCAAGCAGCGAGAGGCGTTCGGCAGGAACTACGCAGAGGTGCTTTTGTTGGAGTACCGCGGGGCCAGACTGAACGACGACCTGATTGGCCTCGCCACGCTCAATGCCGAACCGCTCAGCCTCGGGAGGGAACTCGTGTTGGTTTCGCGTAACGGGCGACGTCAACAGGTCGAGGGGGAGATCTCAGCCGCAAGCGGCGACTGTGGTGCTCTCGGAAGCACCGTTTTCACTCTGCGGGATATCACGCAGCGCAAATGGGAAGAAAACCAACAGCGGCATGAGCAGGCGATCCGAGCGGTGGAACGCCTGGCCGAGACCACTGCTCATACGCTCAATAACCTGCTGACCAGCATATTGGGCAACAGCGATTTGCTGCTCAACAGTCGCGAGCTTTCCGATGAACACCGCGAAAACGTCAGGCAAGTGCATACCGCCGCGCAGAACGTCGCCGCGGTTGTACGACAGCTTTCGAAAATCTCGCGCGCGAAGCTCGTCACCCGTCGCGAAGTGAACCTGAACGAACTCATTAAGGCATATCTCCCCGTCCTCGCGAACTCGCTCTCGCCCGCAATCGTCCTCACCCCGGAGTTGGACCCCGAGGTGCGCAAGGTGAGCGCCGACCCGGAGCAGGTGGAGCAGATCCTGTTCAACCTGATAGCCAATTGCCGCGACGCCATCCCGTCCACTGGCCAGGTAAAGATTGTGACGCAAAATGTGGTAATCGACGCATCCGAGAGACTCCGTACCCCTCGCCATTTCGTCGCTGTGAAAGTCTGCGACAACGGCGAGGGAATGACACCGGAGACTGGCGAACGTATATTTGAGCCATTTTTCACATTAAAGAAGGATCGGGGCCACGTGGGCCTGGGTCTCTCCATCGTGCAGGGCATCGTGCGGGACTACCAGGGCTTTCTCGACGTGAAGAGCGAGGTGGGATCGGGAACGGAGGTTACGTTCGCTCTGCCGGCGATTGAAGCGGACCCCTATGCCTACCTGGACCAAAGCGCGGACCGGCCTGCGCCCTCGACGGTGAAAACGATTCTGGTCGTGGAAGACGACCACGCCGTGCGCCAGTTGATCCGGAAGATTTTGGAGCGAAACGAATATCAAGTCATTGAAGCGCAGGACGGAGAGGATGCATTGATGGTGGCCGAGTTGCACGACGGCCGGGTCGACCTGCTGGTGACGGATGTCATGATGCCCGGAATTACCGGTCCCGATTTGGTTCGCCAGTTCGCACGCCTGCACCAGGAAACGAAGTTCCTTCTGATCTCTGGTTTCTCCTCCGATAAGATCGGATCCCGTGCTTCTCTGCCCGCCGGTTTCAAGTTCTTGTCAAAACCTTTCAACCAGAGCGACTTGATGGGCCAAATCAGGACTCTTCTCGCGGATGCTGACGAGTGAGGATGCCGACGAGTGAAATGAGAATATTTAGGAGAAACCGGCCATCAACTCTTCTGTCCACAGCGGCGTGGCAGCCAGCCGAAGCAGGGAAGCGCCGAAAGCTTGCCAGGGCACGCTGTCGGTCGGACAAACGACCGAGATTCTGGGGAACTGCTGGCGCATGGAATCAACAACATCGCGGTATTTCGCGTTGGGCTCACGCGAATCGAAGCGCAGCAATTCCATCTTGCATCGGTAATGATGGTCTTGATACGGCGGCAATTCCTCCCCCTCCCACTCGAACGGCCGCCCGCCCAGCCGTCGAAGAATCAGGCGCGAACCGTTCCGTTCCGTCGCGGTCGCAATCCCGAGCGCCCCTCCGATGTGTTGAGCCCATGCGTACGTGGCAAGAACTCCCCGCAGTGCCTCCGTTGTGCCGCGCAGTTGTTCCGTGAGCGCCCACCCGCCCACTTCAATATAAGAAAACCGGGCGCGCCTGGCGGCCGCTAATTCAGCCCGGATCGACGCGTAGAGTTCCGGACACCAGGTCCGCGACTTTGCGAGAGCGGCTCGGCGCAGATTCAGAGTGTCGAACCGTGTAAGATTCGGCCGGAAATAGCGCATGCATCCAAGTACCCGGCCGGCCGCATCGAGTGTGAGCAAGTGCCAGCTGCTTTCATCGCATTCCGATTGATGCCGCCCGTCTGGAGTCAGCGCCGAGTCTTCAATGGCGCCGTCTTGCAAATAGACACGCCCGCGGAGGCGCTGCATGTCCGCTAACAGTTTTGAATATATGGCGTTTGAGCGCCACACGTTCTCGAAGCTTTCTTTCCGCGCTGCTCCCGCGGGAGCAAGCAACACCAGATTTTTCAATGTGGTGAACGAGGCCGATTTGAGGTTCATTTTTCCGTGATGAATCGGACAGTTTGGGTCCAACCTGCTAAGGGACAGGCAGGCGATCGGTTCGACGCGAAGACCTATTCTATTTTCTGAAGATACGAAGTTCAAGTTTCTACAGCGGTAACTCTTGGCGGGGCGTTATTCTCCGTACCGTTGTAGCGCCAACTCGCGCGATGTTCGCCGGGGAGCTACTTTGCTTAAATTCTTCGACTTCTTCGCGGCGACCACATCTTCATTGTGATGCCATTTCGTTTCCGGCTGCAAGTCGACCTTGACAGAGGGAATAGTAGAATACGGCGAATGCGGAATATTGCGCTTGGTCTTCTTTTCGTTCGCCTTGTGTGTCTTGCAGCCGATGCTCCTCACCAGATCACGCGAATAGATATCGACCGCTGGATGACCGAACTCTCCAACTGGGGCCGCTGGGGCAAGTCGGACCAGAGCGGCACGGTCAATCTCATCACGCCCGCAAAGCGCCGTGAGGCAGCTGCCCTGGTGAAGGACGGCGTCGCGATTTCGCTCGCCCATGACGCGCTCACCGCGAAAGCGCTGGATAATGACGCGCCCTTCGTCCACAAGATGCTTTATACCGGCGCTCGCCCGAACGGTGACTGGTTCATGGATGAGTACACCGTCGCGTTCCACGGCTTGGCCCACACCCATATGGATGCTCTGGCCCACACGTCATGGAAAGGCCGCATGTACAACGGCTTTCCCCAGTTGGACGTCACGGACGAGGGAGCGAAAGAACTCGGGATAACAAGGTTCCGCGATGGCATCTTCAGCCGCGGAGTTCTGATCGATATTCCGCGGCTCCGCGGCGTCTCGTGGCTCGAGCCCGGCACGGCGATTTATCCCGAAGAACTTGTCGCGTGGGAGAAGAAGACCGGCATCCGGATTGGCAGCGGAGATGTGATAATCATCCGCACCGGTCGTTGGGCTCTTCGTGCGGCGAAGGGTCCGTGGGATCCGTCGCGTATCGCCGGATTGCACGCGTCGTGTGTGCGTTGGCTGAAAAATCGGGATGTCGCGATCGCCGGAAGCGATGCCTGCCTGGATGTGTTGCCTTCGGGCGTGCCGGGAGTAGTGCAACCGGTGCATCAACTGCTGCTGATCGCTGTGGGTACACCGATCTTCGACAACCTTGATGTAGAAGCGCTGGCGGGCGAAGCTGCGAAGCGGAATCGGTGGACGTTCCTAATCACCGCCGCCCCAACGCCTGTGCCGCAGGGGACAGGTTCGCCGTTAAATCCAACCGCAATTTTTTGACCGGGTGACATAAAATATTCCCACAAATATTCCTCCGTCACCGTACTGTCCCCACTGGCACTTGGCTATGTGGGGCAGGATCGCATCCGGGATGTCATCCTGCGCGGCGGTTAGCAACCTGGTTGCCTACCGCCGCTGTCCAGGCGCACTGCATCTCCCCGCGTTCCGCAACACGAAACCACCAACCCCCGCCCGACACCGCCAATCCCACAGCAACCCGACAAACAGTTCCGCTCTATAAAACCACCCCCGCCCGCCCGCGATTCCATAGCCAGCCCGGCTGTGACTGTGAAATCATCTCAAACAAAAGTGAGCAATGTCATGACTTTGAGCCGCGTTTGCTCGATTATCGCCTTTCTCGCCGGAAGCCTCGCCTACGGGCAGGTCGCCGGAAGCGGAACGATTCAGGGTACGGTATCCGATCCAACCGGAGCCGTCATCGGCGGCGCTTCCGTTACAGCGACAAACACCGCAACCGGCGTCCAGACTGTCCGCCAGGCAACTGCCGCCGGATTCTTCGTTCTATCACCCCTTCCCGCCGGAGAATACCGCGTCACCGTCACGGCCACGGGCTTCCAGAGCCTGGTGCAGGAGCACATCGTGGTCGATGCCCTCGCAACCGTCGGCCTGAATCCGACATTGAATGTCGGTGCGGCCGCTGAGACCGTCACCGTCTCGGGCGCGCCGCCCGTTCTGCAAACCGATGACGCCACGCTCGGCGTCACCATGCAGAACAACGTGTACGATTCGCTGCCTCTCGCGATGAACGGCGGCCCGCGCGATCCCACCCAGTTCGTGAATCTTATTCCCGGCGTGCAAGCCGGACAGACTCAGGCGGCAGGCACCTCGTTTGCTTCGTTCAACGGCGGCCAGACATATCAGAATGAGGTCTACATCGAAGGCATCCCGATGACCAACGCCGCCGCGCAAGGTGAGACGCGCAATCTTTCGCTCGGCATTTCGGTCGAAGCCATTGACCAGTTCCAGGTGGAAACGAATGGCGCCAAGGCCATGTACGAAGGGCAGGGAGTCGAGAACTACGTTTTGAAATCGGGTACGGACCAGTTCCACGGTGCCGCCTACGAATACTTCCGCAACACGGCCCTCGATGCGCGGGGATTCTTCCCCGCCACCACTCCCGTTGAACACCAGAACCAGTTCGGCGCGAACGTGGGAGGCCCCATCCGCAAGAACAAAGCCTTTTTCTTCGGCTCCTACGACGGATACAAGTACAAGACGCAGTCGGTCCCCGTCCTGCAGTCCATCCCCACGCTCGCCGAACGCAACGGTGACTTCAGCGCCTTCCCGGTAACGATTTACGACCCTGCCACCACCGTGTGCAGCGCCGCGGGAATCTGCACCCGCACCGCTTTCGCGGGTAATATCATCCCGGCCAGCCGTCTTTCAAACGCCGCCAAATCGCTGCAATCGTATCTGCCCAATCCGCAGAACGGGGCCATCCAGAATAACTACCTCGCATCGCTGCCAATCGGGCTCGGAGTGAATAACACCACCGATAAGGTCGATGTGAATCTCAGCGACAAGAACCGCTTCTTCGCCCTTTTCAGCAAGGGCAAGTACTCCACCGATGGACTCGCGAGCATAACCACCGGCGCCCAGATCCCATTACCCTATACGGATTCGCGCATCGTCCAGGAGAACGCCACCACTGCTCAATTCCACGACGTCTATGTGTTCACCCCGAACCTCCTGAATCAGTTCAGCTACTCCTTTGCCCGGTTGTACGTGCCCATCATCAGCGCCACCGCCGCCGGCAAGTATCCTCAGAAAGCCGGCATCACCGGCCTGCCGCCCGGACAGGCCAGCGACTCGTTTCCGGACGTTACCTTCAACGGCTCGAACGTCCCTGTCTCCTGGGCCGGCACGAATGCGCACGCATTCGATGAAGCCATCAATACCTTCGTGCTGCAGGACAACATCCAGTGGGTGCGCGGCCGTCACAACGTCACCTTCGGTTTCCAGGTGCAATGGCTCGAGGACAACTACACCGCCGCCGATACCGGTTCCCTCGCGGGCTTCACCTTCAGCAATCTGGAAACCGCTGGATTTGCGGCGGGCGGCGGGACCACGCCGGTCGCGAGCACCGGGAATGGATACGCCAGCTACCTGCTGGGCGCAGTGGATTCCGCCTCCATCACGCAGAATACCGTTGTCACCACAGGGGCGCGCTACCACGATTACGCCGCTTACATGCAGGATGATTTCAAGGTCAGCCCGCGGCTCACCCTGAACCTCGGCCTTCGCTACGATCTGTTCGGCCCCTTCCACGAAACACTCAACCGCATGTCGTTCCTGAATCCTACGCTGCCTAATCCCGCCATCGGCGGATTTCCCGGCGCGTTGCAGTTCGCCGGCAACGGTGACGATAGCTGCCATTGCGATACGCCCGTAAAAACGCACTACCTGAACTTTGCGCCGCGATTGGGCGCCGCCTACCGCCTTAATGACAAAACCGTGCTGCGCGCCGGCTACGCGGTTACTTACGCGCATGCCGGCGGAATTAGCGGCAGAGCAGGCGGCCGTGCCGGAACCGGCCAGCTGGGTTACAACGCGTCGCCTTCGCTCTCCAGCCCGAACGGCGGCACCACGCCCGCCTTTTACCTCGATCAGGGCGTGCCGCCTTACCAGCAGCCGCCGTTCATCAGTCCCACGCTCAACACCGGAGCCACCACAGCCAACCCGACGCCCGGCGCCGGGCTCACATACGCGGACCCCAGCATCGGCGGCAAGGGTCCGGTCTACAACAACTGGAACGCCGGCATCCAGCGCGCGCTTTCCCCGAACATGACACTCGGCGTGACCTATACCGCGAGCAACGGGCACTTCCTGGCCGGGGCGGGGCACGGCATCTATACCAACGCCGTGATGCCTCGTTACCTTGCGCTTGGCACATTGCTGAACGCGCCGGCAAACGCGGCCAACATCGCCGCCGCGAACGCCATCGTACCCGGCATCGGGCTGCCGTATTCCAACTTCTCCGGCACCATCGGCCAAATGCTGCGGCCGTTTCCCCAATACGCGGCCATCAGCGATATCTGGGGCGATGTCGGCAATTCCACCTTCAACGCGCTTCAGGTCACGTTCCAGCGGCGCCTCGCGAGCGGATTTACATTTCTCATCGGCTACACCTTCAGCAAAGAGATCGACAACATAGCCGGCAGCCGGACCCCCTATAACGCCGCGCTCGATAAAGCCGTGGGAGCGCTCGACCGCACGCACGTCTTCAACGCGACCTTCGTGTACCAGCTACCGTTCGGCTCGGGCCACACCTTAGGGAATGGCAACGCGCTCGTTCGCAGCCTGGTCAGCGGCTGGCAGATCTCCGGTCTCATCACGTTTACCTCCGGAGCGCCGCTTGCCATCGTGGCGAGTAACTGCACAACCGGCACCGTGGGCGGCACCTGCTTCCCGAACTACAACCCATCGTTCAGCGGTCCTGCACGCATCAACGGCAACTACGGCAGCGGCAACGTGCTTGGCTCGCGCCCAAACACTTACATCGACAAGACGGCGTTCGTGGACCCCGCGCCCTTCACGTTCGGGAACATTGCTCGTGAGCTGCCTTTCGGGCTGCGCGACACGCCCACGTTCGATCAGGACCTGAGCCTCCGCCGCGAGTTCAAGGTATGGGAGCGGGTGAACTTCGCCCTGCAGGCGGATGTCTTTAACGTGACCAACGCCGTGCGCTTCAGCGGGATCGGCGCCAACGTGGATTCCGCAAGTTTCGGAACCGTGAGCACGCAGGGTAACATCCCGCGCAAGTTTCAGTTAAGCGCGCGTATTACGTTCTGAGTCAGAATAGGGTTTGACGTTCGCCAGCGAGCACTCAGAGTATCGTGACCCGGCGACCGGCGCGCTGGTGCACCAGATCACCAGTCAGCCGTCAATCAGTCATCCGGCGTATTTCCTCCAGAGCTCGTTCACTCCCGGTTGCGAGGAGTTGTTCTTCACTTCGTACCGCTCCGGATCGCCCGAGTTGTACATCACGCGCTTTCCGGATGGCAGGATCCGGGCTCTCACCCACGATGCCTCCATCCATCCCTTCTCGCCCGCTCTGCATCCCGACGGCCGGCGCATATTCTTTGTCGCGAAAAGTTGTGTCGGCTGGGTAGACCGTGCGACCGGGCGCACGGAAACCGTCATCGATTGCCAAGGCGCTCAACTCGGCGAATGCTCCATCGATCCGACCGGCGGCTGGTTGGTAGCCGCCTTCAAAGACGGCGCTCAATCCGGCCTCCTGGTTTGCGGGACGGACGGTAAAGGCGCGCACCGGATCCTTTTCCCGCGCACCGTGATCCACCCGCAGTTTCATCCACTCGATCCGGAATGGATCGAGTTCGCCGGGGATCCCGCGCCCCGCATGCACCGCGTCCGCCGCGACGGTTCCGCGCTCGAATGCCTCTACGAGCACGGCAATGACGAGTTCGTTGTGCATGAAACATTTCTGGGGAACACGGGCGATCTGGTCTTCACAGTTTGGCCGCGCTCTCTGCGCCGCATGGACTGGACCACGCGCGAAATCCGCACCGTCGCCGATTATGAAACCTCCGTGAATGCCTGGCACATCGCACCCAACCGCGCCGGCACGCGTATACTCTGCGACACAAATCACCCGGACCGCGGGCTATTCCTGATCGATGTCGCAACCGGCGCTTCTACGCCGGTATGCCTGTCCGTATCGAGTAATCAGGGCACACAGTGGAAGAAGTCCTCCTACGCCCTTGCGGACGATTTCGTCCGCGCGCGCAACTCCGCGAAATCCGGAGCCTTGAGTTGGATGGAAGTGGCCGCGGATTCGGTTTACGGCCCGCAGTGGACGCATCCGCATCCGGCGTTCTCGATGGACGAAAGGTTTGCCACCTTCGCGAGCGACCGCACCGGGCACGCCCAGGTGTACGCCGTTGAGTTGCCGTGAGCTACAAGTCCCGCCCGTATTCCTTCAGCTTGTTATGCAGCGTCTTGAGGCTGATGCCGAGGATTTCCGCGGCCCGCGTCTTGTTGTTGCGCGTGTGCTCCAGGGTTCGCAAAATCAGCCCCTTTTCCGCTTCCTCCACCGTCGTGCCGATCGGCAGGTGGAGCCCGTCGGGTTCCGGCGTGGTCGGCTGTGGGAAGGCTGCAGAAGAAACGCCCACCACGGCCGCCAGCGGAGCCTTGGTCTGTAGGTTCACCGGCAGCGCGCTCATCTGAATCGTGCCTTCCCGCGTCAGAATGACGGCCCGCTCCAGCACGTTGCGCAACTCCCGGATGTTCCCCGGCCATTCGTGGCGCTGGAAGGCCGCGATCACTTCCTCGGCAAGATCCACTACATGCGCGTCATGCTTGCGGTTCATATCCAGAATCAACGCTTCGGCGATCGCCTGGACATCTTCTTTGCGGTCGCGCAGCGGGGGCAGGTGAATGTGAAATACGTTCAGCCGATAGAAAAGATCTTCGCGCAGGTGGCCGCCCTTTACAGCGTCGTCGGGCACCTTGTTGGTCGCGGCGATCACGCGCACATCCACCTCGAACTCGCCCTTTCCCCCTAGGCGCCGCACCTTGGAATCTTCCAATACGCGCAGGAGCTTGGCTTGCGTCAGCATCGGCATCTCGCCGATTTCATCCAGCAGCAGCGTGCCATGCTGTGCCACTTCGAAGCATCCGGCGCGCCTCTCCGAAGCGCCGGTAAAGGACCCTTTTTCATGCCCGAACAACTCGCTTTCGATAAGCGTTTCCGGCAGAGCCGCACAATTGATCGCGATAAACGGCCCCTGCTTGCGCGGGCTGAGCGCATGCAGCGTGCGGGCCACCAACTCCTTGCCCGTGCCGCTTTCCCCGGAAATCAGCACGCAGGCTTTGCTCGGTCCGGCCTGTTGCAGGTGAGCGAAGATCTCCTGCATCTTTGGTGAATTCCCCACCATCTCTCCCAGCGAGCCTTTGTACTGAAGCTGACGTTCCAGCGTTTTCTTCTCATTCCCGAGCCCGTGGTGGGCCGCAGCCCGCCGCAGAAGGGCCTGCATCACGTTCGCCTGAACCGGCTTTTCCAGGAACCAGTAAGCGCCCATCTCATGAACCGTGCGAACCGCCGTTTCCACGTTGCCGAACGCCGTAACCACGATCACCGGGACCCCCTGGCCTCCGTCGCGCAGCACCTTCATGAGCTCGTAGCCATCCATCCGCGGCATGTTCAGATCAGTCACGACGACGTCGGCGGCGAAGTTCTCAAGCCGTTCCAAAGCGTCCGCTCCGTCGGTGGCCGTTTCAGCCTGCATACCCCAGGCTTTAACCATGCCCGCGAGGCCGGTGCGCTGACTGCTTTCGTCATCGACGATAAGGATCTTCAGAAGTCGGTCCATGTAAGGGCGTTCTTAGTTATTTTAACGCCCATCGGGTCGCGACGTATTGGACAAACGCTTCGCCCTTCTCCGAGCACCGCATAAACCTTGCTCTTCGCAGGGTCCGAACACCTCATGTATCCGAGCCAGCCTGCACGATAAATCACAACTTCGCCGCTATGGCCGCCCGTATCATGGTGCGGCAGGCCGCTTCTGGCCAATCCGCAAATGCGATCGTCGCCGTCCACCAGGATTAGATCCGCGGGAGGTTTTCCGCTGTCACGATTCCACGCCCACCCGTTCACTCGCCAGGTCGTTTCGGATAACTGCTCGAAGCTCTCTAACCTGCCTTCGCACCGGGAATCGCCAACCACCTGAAACTGGCCGGAGAGGGTCCGGCTCAGCCATTCAAAGCGCTCTTCGGAGAAATTCGCGAGCCGCTGAGCCCGGGCGAATTCCACCCAGTTCTCGAGCTGTGACCGGTAACCCCAAAGAAGCTTTTGGCGTTCCCAATCCGGCGCGCCTACCAGGAACGATGTGCCCGTAGCATCGAATGCGTGCATCGCATCGGCCCATGCGTCCGCCACAATGGGCTGCATACGCGCATATGCGATGACAGAATAGCAGGGCGCCGCCGCCGCGAGTAGCGCCAGGGCCTTCAAAGGTGCGGTGCGGGTCGTTCCCAGGGCCCATAGCGACAGCGTAAACGTCCCTGTCCAGAAGAGGAAAGCGAAAGTCAGGTAGCGGCTCGGGAGGATTTCGCCGCCCGAAGAAACTCTTTGCTTCAGAAACTCCGGCGAGATCCGTCCCCCGACCGTAAGAAAGGCCGTCACTACCGCAAATAGAACGATCGCCAGATGGACGCTCGACCAAGCCGCCTGACCGTCGCGGTGAGCGGCAATAACGAACCCGATCAGCGCAACAATTCCGGCGGCGCTCGCGGCCACGCCCCACGGCAGGGACTGGTTGCTGATCGGTCCTCCCAGCACCACGAGCCCGGTTTCGAGCGCTCCCAACGGCCGCAATAACTGACCGCCCAGACCCATCCCGGTATCGGGCATCTGGTACCCCACCGCATAGATACCGCCGGCCACAACGAAGATCGCGAGTAGACCGAGCCAGACTTTACGGTTGCTCCGGCAAACCCACGCTTGCAGGGCCAG
>JAOAPQ010000098.1 GCA_025462965.1 Bryobacterales bacterium | reverse complement strand
CGTCGAACTCTCGAACTCGCTCTGATGATTGTTGATAAAATCAAGGAACACGCAGAGGTTGTATCCCGCGCCCTCTCCTCGGAATGCAAACCTTAGCCAAGTCAGCGGCTGGGGAGGATCTTGATCTTCTTCGGCATTCAAACCCGCCCACGGACTACGCGCCCATCCGCGCGGCGGCGATTGGTTCCCTTGTACTGCATCTACTCGTAATTGTATGGTTAGGCACCGTTCGCTTTGACCTGTCGCCCCCCGACAGGGAGGAACAACAAATCGTGCGCCGCATTACTCCGCTCGTCGATCCGCCCACCGAACTTACGCAAAAAGCTCCCAACCACGAAAAGGTAACCAAGCAGTTGAACATCGGGACCATCCTGCCGAGTCCCGAAGTGCACACCCCCAAGCCCGAGCGGCCTCGTCCCAAACCGCGCATGATGACCCCGCCCCCCGCGCCCGCCGAAACGGCTCGTAACAAACCCGCGCCGAAGATTCTGGAAATCGAACCGCCCCAGGCGGATGTGGCCTCGAACGCCGCCGCTCCCAAGCTTCCCAACCTGCCGCCCTCCCAAATTGCCCCACCGCCACCGGCGGAGAAGCCCAAGCTGGCATTCGAAACGCCCAATCCCTCTACCGCGCCCGTGAGCAAGACGCCGAATCCGGCGCTTGTATCGGGCAATCCAATGCAGGATGCCATGCGCAATGTTGCCCGCAGCGGCGCAACCGGTGGCCAGCATGTAAGCGAAGCCGACCTTCCCTCTGCCGGGCCATCCATCAATCTGCCTTCTTCACCCGGCGTCTCGCAGCCCGAACTGGAGCTCAAGAGCGACCCCATGGGCGTCGATTTCAAACCGTACCTGATTCGCGTGCTCGCCACCGTGCGCCGCAACTGGTTCGCGATCTATCCCGAGGCCGCGCGCCTCGGCATGCGCGGCCAGGTCGGCGTAGAATTCGTTGTCTCGAAGGACGGAAGCATTCCGAAGGTGGTGTACTCCGCACAGTCCGGGAATCGCCCGCTCGATGAAGCCGCCGTCGCCGCGCTCAGCGCGTCCAACCCGCTGCCGCCGTTGCCCACCGAATTCCACGGCCAGCGCGTAGTGCTGCAGTTCACCTTCTCTTACAACATGCCAAAACGATAACGTGCACTGACCTGCCGTCATTCAACCAGCACTCCGAAATGAGCACCAAGTTCATCGCGGCCATGATTGTCTACGCGGTGCTAGCCGTGGTCGCAGCATTCTGGATCGAAGGCACGCTCCGCATCGCCGTTTGGATACTCCTCGGGGGCCTGGCCCTCAAAACCCTGATCGCCAAAAAGGCCGGCTGGTAATAGGCCACCGCTATCCCAGCGAAATCACCACGCCGCCGGCGACGATCAGTGCGCCGCCGATCAATATCGCCCGGCTGGGAGGCTGGCCGAACACTAACCAGGAAATCAACTGCGCGGTAAGGAAGAAAAAGACAACATAAATTCCGAGCAACCGGCCGAAATCCCAGCCGGGGGCGTTGACCGCCCATCCATATGCGAACAGCACAATCGCCCCCGCCAGAAACAGCACTGCCCGCGTGAACGGCGCCGGGCTCCGCAGCCCGGCGCGTACAATCGCATCGCCGCCTGCTTCCAGCAGGGCGGCCAACAGCAGAACTGCGATCGTCGTTCCACGCGTCATCCAGGGGAAATGGGCCGAGCCGCTAAGCCTGCGCGGACGCCGCCTTACCTTGCCTGGTCGCCATCTCGGCCTGGATCCCCTTCATGCGCTCGCGCATCCCTGCTGTGCGTTCCCGGCCGCCTGGCGTTGCATCGATCAACTTTTCCAGGTTGGCGAGAAACTGCGGCCCAAAGGCGGCGCGCACCTCGTCGAGCAAAGGCTCCATCTTGGCAAAAACCGAAAAGTGTTCCCCGTTCGTTTCGTTGAACAAATCAAGGCTGATCGCGCCGTGGTTTACGAGCGCCGCGGCCATGTCCCAGTAACTCAGGACCATGCGCACATGCCCGCTGTGCTCGCTGAACATCGCATTGTTCAACTCGGCCAGCGTTTGTGGATTGAATTCCATAAAACACCAATCGCGCCCTTGGCGCATGGTCGGATCGCGACGTAGTTCGTATAGTTTCAGGATGAGGTTGGCTTCTTCGTGTTTTGACATGGATATTCTCCTTCAGGGAAGGCGGCCTGGCGGCCACCTTACCTTGTCAGGGTATCAAGACGTCACTTCCAGAAATAGTACGCGGACAAAATTAACCCTGTTGCAATAATCACCCATCGCAGCAGCACGGGATTCAGCCTGCGCGAATACGAAGCTCCCACGTAACTCCCCGCGATGGAGAACAGAATC
This sequence comes from Bryobacterales bacterium, assembly GCA_025462965.1. GTDB lineage: Bacteria > Acidobacteriota > Terriglobia > Bryobacterales > Bryobacteraceae > JALYXI01. The sequence continues at coordinate 4,459 of JAOAPQ010000098.1, read as the reverse complement.
ATGATCAGGCATTCTTTCCAATAGACCGCCCCGGCTACGATGAACGTGATCACGGCAACCCCGTTCGCGACGGAAGTACACACCACCTTCAGCGCGTTCACCTGGTTCAGGCTCGTCAGCCCATACAGCGTGAACAGCGTGATAAAGAGAAACCCCGCGCCGGCGCCGAAGTACCCCACGTAAATCGAAACGATTGTCAGCCAGACATACGCCGCCGGCGAGATGTTCTGCTTCTCGGCCGCCACTGCGGCCGGATGGGTCCGCCGTATCCACTGCTGGATCGGACTTCCCGCGGCGAACAGCACCGTGGCGAAGAGCAGCAGCCACGGCACGAGATTCAGAAACACACCTTGGTTCGTGAACAGGAGCAGCAGCGCCCCCGCGACGCCCCCGATACACGTAGACACAATCGACGGGAGTAGCAGCCGGCGGACCGCCCGATACTCTGACCGGAACGCCACGATCGAGGCAATCTGGCCCGGCCAAAGCGCCACCGTGTTCGTCGCGTTCGCGTTCACCGGCGGCAGGCCGAGTCCCATCAGGGCGGGAAAGGAGAAGAACGATCCGCCCCCTGCCACGGCGTTCATTCCACCCGCCACGAGCGCCGCGGAGGCAATAAAAAAGTAGCGGCTGGCGTGGTGAGTGGCTTCCGTGATGGACAATCTTTCAAGATACATCGTTGCGTATTCTCTTGTATCCGCCTGCAACGTTGTATATCCTCACATCACTACCGTGTGAGGATCTCCCATGAAACTCTGGAAGCCAGTTATCGCCGCAATCCTGATCGGACCGGGGTTCTCGCCCCTCTATGCAGATTTCACCTATGAGCAAACCACCCGTATCACGGGTGGCGCCATGGTGAGCATGATGAAATTCGCCGGCGCGTTCTCCAAAGACGCTCACAAAGCCATGGACCCCATCCAGGCCACCGTGTCCGTCAAGGGCGACCGCATGGTCCACAAGACCGCCGATTCGCTCAGCATCACCGATCTGGACAAGGAAACCATCACCCACGTCAATTTCGCCAATCGCACTTACTCGGTCATCACCTTCGCCCAGATGAAACAGGCTATGGAAGAGATGTCGCAGAAGATGCAAAAAGGCGCCAATACGCAGGGCGCGGACATGCAATTCGACGTGAAGGTGAACGATACCGGGAACACGAAGCCGATCAACGGCTACACCGCTCGTGAAACGATCATGACTATCACCATGCAAGGCACGGACGCCAAGTCCGGAGCCAAGGGCGGCATCGATATGACTACCGACATGTGGATCGCACCAAATGTCGCCGGTTACGGAGAAGTACGCGACTTCTACAAACGCATGGCCGAAAAAATGGCATGGATTCCGGGTACCAATCCCATGATGATGAGCCGCCCCGGTATGTCGCAGGCCATGGCGAGGATGTACAAGGAAGGCACGAAGCTCGACGGCATGCCCGTAGTCGAGATCATTAGGATGGGCGGCAATATGCAAGGCGTGCCGCAAGGGGATTCAAGTCAAACCGCAATGCCCCCGACCTCGATTAGTGGCGCGCTGGGTGGCATGCTGGCCGGCCGCATGGCCAAGCGCAAGAAGGACGAGGCCCCCTCCGATTCCGGCTCAGCCGCCGGTTCTCTGATGGAAATGACGATGGAGGTGACAAGTTTCTCCGCCTCTCCGGCCGATTCCGCGTTGTTCGACATCCCCTCCGGCTTCACCAAAGTCGACGAGGACCCGATGCACCCCGCGCGCACCAAAAAGTAACCCGTGGGGCTGGATGGCATCCCGCGCGGCGGTTGGTAACCGCCGCTGCCCGACTATTTCAGGAGTTTTCGTTCCAGATATCGACGCGCCATTTCCATAGCCCGTCTTCCTGACACCAATACACCACATACTTCGCTTCCATCTCCGTAGCGGCGCCCCCTTCGGGCTCGACGGTAAGGGTCGCGCGTCCGATCTCGACAACGCCATCCCCTGCCGGCATGACCTCCACCGACGCAAGCACAGCAGACTTCGCATTTGCCGACTGAATCAGATTGGACCAAAACTCCTTAATGGCCGCAATAAGCGATAGCCTCCGACTGAGGAGGCCCTGCTTAGCACCGCAAACCCTCCGCCGCCAACGCTACAATGTGAATATGAACCTGGAGGCGCTTAGCCCGACTGTTTGGCAGCACGCCCTCGCCCTCTTTGGCAGCGAGATCAAGGCTGCGCGCTGGATGACGACCCGTTTGTCGGAGCTCGGCGAGATGACCCCGGAAGAGGTCGTGAGCGAAAACCCCGAGGCCGTGGAAGCAATTCTTGACCGGATAGAATACGGTGTGTTCGCTTAGTTGAACGCGTACCGCCTATGCTCGGCCCACCGGGACCCGCGTGATTCAATCGGATCGGCAAAACGGGGTGGCCGGTGGAACAGTCCTGGGGCGGGAATGCTCTATGCCGCATCATCTCTATCCCTTGCGTGTCTCGAAACCCTGGTACATATTCGGGTCACACCGCCGTTCTTTCATGAGAACTCGGTGATGCGTGGTTGCATCTGTCTTCAGGAGCGAAAGTCACATTACAGGTCCGTCTCCGGTCGTCCGGCAAGAGTGGAACTACCTCATCAATCCGCGACACTCGCACTTTCCGCAGCTATACTGGTCTGATCGAAGTCCTTCCGCATCGACCCGAGACTAACTGATCCCGGGTTGAGATAATCGCCGACCCTTCGACGTTTTTCGAATCAGCCTCCTCGTTTCAGGAGTTTTCGTTCCAGATGTCGACGTGCCATTTCCATAGGCCGTCTTCCTGTCGCCAATACACCACATACTTCGCTTCTATCTCGGTCGCGGCGCCTCCTTCGGGCTCGACCGTAAGGGTCGCGCGTCCGATCTCGACAACGCCATCCCCTGCCGGCATGACCTCCACCGATGCGAGCACAGCAGACTTCGCATTCGCCGACTGAATCAGATTGGACCAAAACTCCTTAATGGCCGCCCGGCCCGAGATCATCGGCGCGCCCGGCGGAAGAATAGAGGCATTCGCGGTGTAAATCCTGTCCAGCGCGTCGAAATTTCGTTTGCCGAACACCTCAGCGTTGAAGACAGCGTTCGTCTCGGCCATGGCTGCCCGAATCGGGTCAAGTGCAGTTTGAGTTGATGTCACCATGAGCGCAACCTATCACAGTTTGCGTCCCTACATACTCCACGCCCCCATGTTCTCTTCCGATCGTGATCCAGTGATTTGACCCGGTTTATACTGGCATCGCGGAATATTTTGTTTGAAATAGTGAATTCACTTGATTTCTCCGTACCGGACAATTACTCTAAGTGCGGGCGTCCGTTCGCGTACCCTACTGCCCTCGTCCACGACCCGCATGAGGAATTTGTGATGAATTCACGAACCCTGATGTGTTTCTTTCTTTGTACCGTGCCAATTCTGGCTAACTACAACTTCCAGACGATCGATTACCCGCTTTCACCCAACTCACCCCCGAGCTCAACTGTCGCGACTGCGATCAGCGATAACGGTCAGATCGCGGGGTACTACTGCTGCGCTCCGTTGGCAATCCGTACGCCCGCGGGTTTGCCTACACCGGAGGCTCTTACTTCGACATCTATGGTATAACCGACTCCTTCAACAGCCCGGTAACTGCCTTTCTGAATGGCATCAATGACACCGGAGTATTTGTCGGGAACTTCACCGGCGCTTTCTTCGAGTCCCACGGGTTCGTGTCGGATGTGCACTCGGATTTCACCTTTATCGATTACCCCGGCCTCCAGTTGGGTTATGGCAGCACGATCCTTACGGGATTAAATAACAGCGGCGCTATCGTGGGTAACTATATGGACTACACCGACAATTCCGGCGGCGGTTTCCTGTACCAGGGCGGGACATTTACTCCTCTGAGCTTCACCACGTATGCAATTAATAACAACGGCCAAATCCTCGGCGGAGACAATTTCGGCTTATTCGTCTACACTGCCGGCCAGCGTGCATCCCTCGGCGCACTGCCGTTCACTCCCTACGGCTTCAATGACGCGGGTATGATCGTTGGATCGGCTGGCAATTCGGGCTACGTGTACTCCGGCGGAACAGTCACAACACTCCTGGTGCCCGGCTCTCTTCAGACCCAGGCGTACGGATTGAACGATAACGGAGACATTGTGGGCTCCTATATAGATGCGAACGGCCGCCAGCATGGCTTCATGGCTACCACCCCGGAGCCGAACTATCTGCTGATCGTTACGGGAGGATTGGGCGCTCTCGCTTTCTGCCCCAAACGATCGCGTGCAAACATCGTCTGATCGCGTGCTCGCGTTGAATGCGGGCAGGTTATCGCCAACTCTCACGTCCTACATACTTCGCACGCCCATATTCATCACATCATCCACCCGCATAGTCTCCTTGACCACGAACGGCTCCCCATACCGGCACCCGATCAAATTCCCGTAGTACCGCGCAATCGCCGCCAGCCGTTCCCGAATTTCCA
>JAOAPQ010000087.1 GCA_025462965.1 Bryobacterales bacterium | reverse complement strand
GCGAAGTCAAGACGCTTCCCTCCAACCCGGCGACTGTGGCCGACACACTACCCCTGGTCCCCGGGGTAGTGCGAGCCTCGAACGGCGAACTCAAGCTGGATGGCAGCGGTGAGGAGCGCAGCGCTTTAGTGCTGAACCAGAGCGATGTCACCGATCCGGTTACCGGCCGGTTCGGACAGACCGTGCCGGTGGACAGCATCGAAACGGTAAACGTTCTGAATACGCCGTTTCTGGCTCAATACGGCAGATTTACGCAGACTGTGGTCGCCGTGGAAACGCGGCGCGGCGGCGACAAATGGCACGCGGATCTTAACGATCCGTTTCCGGACTTCCGGATTCGCAGCTATCACATGCGCGGAATCCGCAACGAAACACCAAGGGCTTCGGTGGGCGGTCCGCTGATCCATGAGCGCCTGTATTTCATTACGGCGCTGCAGTATTACCTGGACAAGGCGCCGAGCCGGACTCTATCGTTCCCTCGTAATGAATCGAAGACCGAGCGGGTCAATTCGTTCACGCAGCTCGATTTCATTCAATCGACGCGGAACATCGTGAATGCCTCGCTGCATGTCAGCCCGGAACACACGAATTTCGTGAATCCGGATTATTTCAATCCGCAGCCTGTGACGCCGAGCTATGCGCAGCACAACCAGGTCGGGACCATCTCGGATCACTTCGGGCTGTTTGGGGGCACGCTGGACAGCACGTACTCGCTGCAACGTTTCGATGTCGCGGTGGGCTCCCAGGGTGACGCCGAAATGATCCTGACGCCCATTGGAAACCGCGGTAACTACTTCGGCACACAGAAACGCGAGGGCTTCCGGAAGGAATGGCTGGAAATATGGTCTCCTGCTCCATTGACGATGAAAGGGACGCATCTCTTCAAGGTCGGCACCTCATTGACATTTGCGGGTGAAAAGGGTGGATTCGTGTACCGACCTGTCAACATCGTGAATAAGGCCGGGCAATTGCTGGAGCGGATCGATTTCACAAACCAAGGGCGGTTCACGCGAAATGACCTGGAGTTTACTCTGTATGCGCAGGATCACTGGGCACTGAACTCGCGGCTCGCGTTGGACTATGGGCTGCGCGTGGAGCACCAGAGGCTGGCGTCCAGTCTCCGTATCGCGCCCCGAGCGGGATTTGTCTGGACGCCCTTCGCGGACGGCCGAACGGTATTTCGCGCCGGGTACGGGCAGTTTTACGATCATATCCCGCTGGATGTTTACAGCTTCAGCCGTTACCCGATACGGACGGTAACCGATTATGCGCCGGACGGCAGCGTGATTGGGGCTCCGGTGGTCTACAACAACGTGATCGGGAGTTTGACGGGACCCAAATCGTTCCTGGTCGACGGGGCGCGGGTTGCGGGTAGCTTTTCACCCAGGGGCATCACCTGGAATTTGCAGGCCGAGCACCGCTTCTCAAAATTGCTGCGGATTCGCGGAGTGTACACGGACAACCGCTCGGTAGGGCTGATCGCTCTGGAACCGGAGCTTCTGGAAACAGTGAATGAAGTGGTGCTTAACGGCAACGGGAACTCTCGCTATCGGCAGGCTGAGGTGACGGCGAAACTTGGATGGGAAGGCGGGCAACAGCTGGTGATGTCTTACACGCGCAGCCGTGCGGAAGGAAGCTTGAACGGATTTGACACATTTGTGGGGAACTTCCCCACGCCGCTGGTGCGGTCGGACGTATATTCGAATCTCGCGGGAGATCTGCCAAACCGCTTCCTAATTTGGGGACACGTGAAGGTTCCCTTTTGGAGCTTGCAGATGCAGCCAATTGTGGAGTACAGGAACGGATTTCCCTATACCGTCTACGACGAGCGGCAGAATTACGTTGGGGTTCCCAACCGGGATGCTACGAGATTTCCTGATTTCTTTTCCGCCGATGCGCGCTTAATGCGGGATTTTAAGGTTAGCTCGAAGTACACAGTGCGGCTATCGGTTACAGGTTTCAATCTTACTAATCACTTTAACGCTTTGGCTGTTCATGCGAATGTGGCGGACCCGCAGTATGGCGTGTTCTTTGGGAACTATCACCGGCGGTATCGTTTCGATTTTGAAGTGATATTTTGAAATCAACAGCGGCGGGATAGCTTCCACCCGACGTAGCGGCTTTAGAAGTTTACGATTTTGCTAAATGATTCCGGGTCGAGGCTTGCACCGCCAACCAGCGCGCCATCAATTTCTTCCTCCGCCATCAGCTTGGCGATATTGTCAGGCTTCACGCTGCCGCCGTAGAGAATGCGGAGATTGCGGGCTGCTTCCACGCCGAAGCGGATAGCTGCTTCGCGCCGTAAGACGCGATGCGCATCGGCCGCGATCGCAGGAGTCGCCGTTTTGCCGGTACCGATCGCCCATACAGGTTCGTAAGCAACGAGGATCTTTGCGAACTGATCTGAGGTAAGGCCGCCGATGCCGCCCACAAACTGCTCTACCAGCACGCCTTCCGTCATATTGGCTTCGCGCTCGGCAAGTTTCTCGCCGACGCAGACGATGGGGGTCAGGCTGTTTTCAAGTGCGGCGATGGTTTTGCGCAGCACTTCCGCTTCGGACTCATTGAAGAACTGACGGCGTTCGCTATGACCCACAATGACGTGCGAACAGCCGGCCGAATGGATCATATGGCCTGAGACTTCGCCCGTCACGGCGCCCTCCCTGCCCCAATACAGGTTCTGGGCGCCGATCCGGATTTGGGTGCCCCCGGTTTCCTTGACCGCGACATGAAGGTCCACGAACGACGGACAGATCACGATTTCGCAATGCTCCACGTCTTCGACAAGCGGCTTGAATCTTTCAAAGAATACATGGGTGTCCGCGGGGGTCTTATACATCTTCCAATTGCCCGCCATAACTGGCTTTCTCATACGATTGAGCTTAAAAAACTGGTTCCTTTCGAGATTGTGGTGTTGAAGTTTTCGGCGACCGTCCGGCCGATATCGGACAGCGTCGGACGCAGGCCGAGATCGACCCCCGGGCGCGCCTTTTCGCCGTACACTAGCAGCGGGACATACTCGCGGCTGTGATCGGTGGAGACGGTGGTGGGATCGCATCCGTGGTCCGCGGTGATGATGAGGAGATCGCCGGGCGCGAGCTTCTGCAGGAAGCCGGGGAGCCACAGATCGAATTCCTCGAGGGCTCGGGCGTAACCTTCGACGTCGTTACGGTGGCCGTATTGCTGGTCGAAATCGACGAGGTTGACGAAGATAAGGCCGGCACGAAAGTCGTCGAGGGCTTTGGACGTTTGCTCCATTCCGTCGGCGTTGTTTTTGGTCTTGGTGTGGTCGTGAATGCCGCGGCCAAGGAAGACGTCGAAAATCTTTCCGACGCTGAAGATCTCAACATGGGCTTCTTCGAGACGATCGAGCAACATGCCTTTAGTAGGCGGCACGGCATAATCGTGGCGGTTGGCGGTCCGGGTGAAAGAGCCTAGTGTGCCCGTGAATGGACGCGCGATGACACGGCCCACTTCGTAGGGCCCGCGCAGGATGTCGCGCGCGATGTCGCACATGCGGTACAGCTCCCAGAGCGGAATTACCTCTTCGTGCGCGGCGATCTGGAACACGCTGTCGGCGGAGGTGTAGACGATGGGCGACCCGGTCCGCATGTGCTCTTCACCGAGGGCCCTGATAATTTCGGTGCCGGAGGCGGCGCAATTTCCGATGGCCGAGCGACCGATGCGAGCTTCGAACGGCTCCATGATCTCCGGCGGGAAGCCGCGCGGGAAGAGCGGGAATGGCTTATCGAGATGGATGCCGACCATTTCCCAATGGCCCGTGGTGGTGTCCTTGCCAGGAGACGCGAGCGCGCAACGGCCGAATGCGCCGGACGGCCGGGCGGCGGCGGGTACAGAGGGGAGCGCTTTCAGATTGCCCAGGCCGAGCTGACCGAGGTTGGGAAGGTGCAAGGGGCGTTGTCGTGCGATGTTTCCGAGAGTGTCGCTCGTGGGGTCGTCGCCGTATTGCGCGGCATCCGGCATGGCGCCGACACCAACGCTATCAAGAACAATCCAAATTACCCGGGGAAACACATACCGAATGTAGCACCTGAGCCAGCAGCACTGGCTCGCACGCCGAACATCACTTACACGCCATTTCCGATCCGGCCACTACGCGACCGTCGTTTCCCGCCAGATAGCGGAAAGTACAGGTCTTTACCCGCGCCGGCAATTCCATTGACACGGCGTCTTCGGTTCCACGGTACCGGCAGCGGAGCACGAGCGCCATCTCGCGATAATTCGCCAGATTCCATGCCTGCTCCACGAGCCCGCCCGTTTTCCTTTCCGAATCCGGCGCAAGTTCATACTCCTTACCGGCGGGATCGACGTTGAAAATCGAGATCCGCTCAAAGGCGCGTCCGTGGGACGTGGCGGCGCACACCACCGGAGCTGGGCCCTTATCACGCGCTGCCATCAACAGCGTTGCCGAGACGACCACCGCCTGCATCCACATGAATCGTTGAGCAGTTCTCCTCGTGCTTTATGTTAGCGCTACTGCGCACGCTGGGATTTGCATCCTTCAGCTGTAAATGTTAGTCTCGCGCTGTGAACAAATTTACGCTATTCACATTCGCCTTGCTGGCGACTTCTTCGTTCGCGCAGAATGTCACGCCTCCGAAGACGAACCTGAAAGTGGGCGATACCGCGCCCGATTTCACCGTCTCCGCAAAGAGCAATACCAGCGGCAAAGAGATCAAGCTGTCCGACTATCGCGGCAAGAAGAATGTGATTCTGGCGTTCTTCCCCGCAGCATTTACCGGTGGTTGAACGAAGGAACTTACCGCCTACCAGTCTGGTATTGGCAAATTCACCGCAAACGATACGCAGGTGCTGGCGATCAGCACGGATTTTATAGCGACTCTGGCGCATTGGTCGAAAGAACTTGGCGCCGAGTTTCCTCTGGTCAGCGATCACGACCGGAAGCTTTCGGAACTTTATAGCGTTCTGATTCCACAAATGGGCATCGCGAACCGGACGACTTTCGTGGTGGACATGGACGGGAAGATTGCGCTGGTTGAAGAAGGCAGCGCGGCGATCGATCCCACGGGTGCGGATACGGCTTGCAGCCGTTTGAAGCATAAATAGAAATAGAGCCAGAGCGACAGGCCACAAAAGACGACGGCCTGTCCTACATTGGGCAGTGCTATCTATGTTCCGCCGGGTGGCGTTGTACGTTAGCATCTGGATATGCACTCCCGGCGAAACTTCATCGTTACAGCTGCCTCGGGTCTGGCTGGAACCATACTCGGGGCCAATGATCGAGTGCGCCTGGGCATCATCGGCGCGGGCGACCGCGGCATGGAAGACGTCCGCTCAGCGATCGCCTGCCCTAACGCCGAGTTCGTGGCCTTTTGCGACATCTATACCAAGCAACTGGAGGATGCGAAGAAGGTCGTTCCTACCGCAAAGACTTACCTGAACTACAAGGACATGCTGGAGGACCGCTCGATTGACGCGGTGATCATCGCGACGCCGCAGCATCTCCACTGCGAGCATTTCGTTGCGTCAATCGAGGCCGGGAAGCACGTGTATCAGGAAAAGACGATGGCGTTCACGGTAGAACATGCCAAGCGCATGCGCGCGGCTTACCAGCACGCCGGCAACCGTGTCGTGCAGGTGGGACATCAGTCGTGCTCGTCCGGCCAGGTGGCAGATGCCTCGAATTTTCTGGCGTCGGGCAATCTGGGCAGGGTCACGGCGATCCATGCACACATGTACCGCAATACGCCCCACGGGAAGCCGCAGTGGGCGCGACCGGTATATCCGGACATGACGCCAGAGAAGATCCTTTGGAAATCCTTTCTGGGCGAAGCGCCTCCGCATGAATTCGATGCCAACCGTTATCGGAATTGGCGCTTTTACTGGGACTACTCGGGCGGCAACGTCTATGAGAATATGTGCCATCAGTTGTCGTTCTGGTACAAGGTGATGGGGCTAAAAATTCCGACATCGGTCAATATGACAGGCGGCATTTATCTCTGGAAAGACGGACGCGAAGTGCCGGATACAATGAACGTCTCCATGCAACATCCCGAAGAGATCCTGTTCTCGTGGGATTCGGGTTTCGGCAACAGCCAGCTCGGCGTCTCCGAAGATGTCCTGGGCACGGACGGGACGATTTCAAAAGGCCAGCAGATCCGATATACGCCGCAAAAGGTGAACCGTCCCGACGGTAAAGAACTGATCGGCACGACGTCCACGCCACCTAACGCTCACATGCAGAACTTTCTGGATTGCATTCGCTCTGGGCGACCGACGAATTGCCCGTTCGATGTCGGGTTTCGGGTTTCGATCGCGTGCAAAATGGCCGTGGAAAGTTACCGCCAGGAGCGCACGATGAAGTGGGACGCGACCAAAGAAGAGATCGTCTAGAAGGCCACGTGGATTTCGAATATACACCAGAGCAGGTGCAGCTCCGGCGCGAAGTGCGCGAGTTCGCAGCGCGCGAGATCGCTCCGCACGTCATGGAGTGGGACGAAGCGCAGACGTTCCCGCTCGAGGTGATCAAGAAGCTGGGCAAGCTCGGTTACATGGGCTCCATTTTCCCGGAGGAGTTCGGCGGCGCCGGACTCAGCTATGTCGATTATTCGATCATCATCGAAGAATTGGCACGTGTAGATGGGTCGGTTGGGATCATCCTGGCTGCGCATACTTCGCTTTGCACGAACCATATCTACAAGGCGGGTACGGAGGAGCAGAAGCGACATTATATTCCGAAGCTTGCTTCGGGCGAGTGGATCGGATGCTGGTCGTTGACGGAGCCGGAAGCGGGGTCGGACGCGGCGGGCACGCGAAGCACGGCGGTTCGCGAAGGCGATTCGTGGATTGTGAACGGTTCGAAAACTTTCACAACGAACGCGCATTACGCGGATGTTTGCGTGGGCATGGCCGTGACCGCCCGCGGTGCGCAGCAGCATGGTATTTCCGCATTCATTTTCGAGCAGGATACGCCGGGCTTTCGGACGGGCAAGAAAGAGAACAAGCTGGGGTTGCGCGCCAGCGCCACCGGCGAGGTCATTTTTGAGAATTGCCGGCTGCCGCAATCGCAGTTGCTCGGACGGGAAGGCGAAGGCTTCGTCGACAGCCTGAGGATCCTGGACGGCGGACGGGTCTCGATCGCGGCGCTTTCGATCGGGATGGCACAGGGCGCCTACGACGCGGCGTTGAAGTATTCGAAGATCCGGAAACAGTTCGGCCGCTCGATCTCCGAGTTCCAGGCGATTCAGCATAAGCTCGTGGATATGGCGACGGCGATTGACGCCGCGCGCCTCTTGAATTACCGGGCGGCGCTGATGCTGGACAAAGGTCAGCGGGTAACGCGTGAATCAGCGATGGCGAAGCTGTTCGCGTCCGAGGCCGCGGTGCGGATCGCCGACGAAGCGGTGCAGATTTACGGCGGGTACGGCTTCATCAAAGATTATCCGGTGGAGAAGTTCTACCGCGACGTGAAGCTGTGCACCATTGGCGAAGGTACGAGCGAGATACAGCGCATGGTGATTGCGCGGCAGCTTTTGAAGGACTGATGGAACAGCGCGCTCTTGCCCGGAGGGCAACGGCAATCGAGAGAGGCGATCCGGAAGCGCTCGCATACGTTCGTGAGCGTTCCGGGCCCGGTCTGACAGTCGGTATCACCGGGCCGCCGGGCGCCGGGAAGAGTTCGCTCGTGGACGCAATGGCGCGGCTGCTTCGCAGCGCCGGGAAAACCGTCGCCGTCATTGCCGTCGATCCGACCAGCCGCACGACCGGCGGCGCCATTCTCGGCGACCGGATCCGCATGCGGCAGCACCATGCGGATCCAGGGATCTTCATCCGATCCATGGCGACGCGCGGTTCGTCAGGGGGACTGGCGCAGGCGACGGCAAATGTCGCGCGGCTATTCCGTGCGGAAGGGTTTGACTACATCCTGATCGAAACCGTGGGAGTGGGACAGGACGAGGTCGCGATCGCGCGGCTGGCGGATGTTACGGTGGTGGTTCTCGTGCCCGGTATGGGCGACGATGTGCAGGCGATCAAGGCGGGCATCATGGAGATCGCCGACGTATTCGCGATCAACAAGGCGGATCACCCGGGCGCGGATCAGACTGAACGCGATATTCAGACGATGCTGAGTTTGGGTCATGGGCGGGCGACGCCGATCGTGAAGACCGTGGCTACGGAACAGATCGGAATAGGAGAGTTGCTGGCGGCAATCGAAGCGAGTCCACGCCGAGCGGAGACCGTGGACGCGAGTTTCGAGATCGATCATCTGGGCATTGCCGTTCGCTCTTTGGATCAGGCGCTTGCCTTCTACGAGGCACAACTGGGTATGACGGTTCAATCGCGCGAGGTCGTCGCGGCGGAGAAAGTGAATGTCGCGATGCTCCCCGCGGCGGATTCGCGCATCGAGTTGCTGGAGCCAACCGATACGGACTCCACGATCGCGCGGTTCATCGAACACCGGGGGGAAGGTTTGCATCATATCGCGCTGAGGGTGCCCGACCTGCAGGCTTTGGTGACATGCCTGAAGGCTGGTGGAGCGCGTATTCTGGGCGAGCCGCGAAGCGGCGCCGGCGGGCACCTCTACGTCTTTGTGCATCCCGCCAGCACCGGTGGCGTACTATTAGAACTTATCCAGAAATGAAAGCAAACATAGGCATTATTGGCGGTAGCGGCCTGTACCACATGCCAGGCTTCTCCGCGCACGAAGAGATCAAGATCAGCACTCCATTTGGGGATCCATCCGACAATTACATTTGCGGAACGCTGGCGGGCAGGCCGGTTGCATTTCTTGCGCGACATGGACGGGGCCATCGCATTTCCCCTTCGGAGCTTAACTTTCGCGCGAACATTTATGGGATGAAATCGCTGGGGGTCGAGCGCATTCTCTCCCTGAGCGCCGTTGGTTCTCTCAAGGAAGAGCACCGGCCGCTCGATTTCGTGATTCCCGATCAGTTCTTCGACCGCACGCGGGGACGCATCTCCACTTTCTTCGGCGATGGGCTAGTTGCGCACGTGAGCTTCGCCGACCCTATTTGTCCTCAGCTTGCCCAAACGGCGGAGAATGCGTGCCAAGACGCCGGTGTGCGCGTGAAACAGGGCGGCACGTACCTTTGCATGGAGGGACCCGCGTTTTCGACGAAAGCGGAATCGAACATCTACCGAAGCTGGGGAATGGACGTCATCGGCATGACGAATCTGCAGGAAGCCAAACTCGCGCGGGAGGCGGAAATCTGTTACGTGACCATTGCGATGGTGACGGATTACGATTGCTGGCATGAAGAGCATGCTTCGGTCACAGTGACGGACATTCTCGCTAACCTGCAACAGAATGCGGCGAATGCATGCAAGGTGATCCTGAACGCAGTCGAGCGCATGCCGGCGGAGCGCGCGTGCAAATGCGGGAGCGCGCTCGCGCACGCGCTGATCACGGAGCGCGCACTGGTTCCCGCGACGACACGAGAAAAGCTGGATCCAATCGTTGGCAAGTATTTCGTGTAACGAGCTCGCGCTTGGGTTGCTCGCAGGTTGTCTCGCGGGGGAGCCGCCGGAAGCGGCTACCGTGCACGAACTAGTGGATCGCGATTGCTCCGACGCATTGTTCCGCATCGTGGCTGAAGGACTCGCAGACCGATTCGAGCCGCACCTTTGCGGGTTGTACGCGGACATTTTTTCCGAGGTGATCGGCCGCGCGCTCCCAGAGTTCAATCCGGTGGAACTGCGGGTGCGGTATGAACGCGTTCGGAAGGTGCGGCTATGCAACGCGGCGCCCAGGCGGGTGTACGTCCTTTCGCGCGTGACTCTGGGCGCGGATATCGCGGTTACCAGCGTTGTTCTGGACGCGGCGAAGCGACGCTTTCCGGAGGCGGAAATTGTTTTAGTGGGCAGCGCGAAAGTGGCGGAGATGTTCGCAAAAGATCGGCGAATCGGGCACCGGCCGGTAGCTTATCCACGCACGGGTTCGTTGCGAGAACGTCTGGGTTCGTGGAAGGAACTCGAACTGGCCCATACGGACAACATCGTGATCGATCCGGACTCGCGCTTAACGCAGCTTGGATTGCTGCCGGTGTGCGCCGAGGAGAACTATTTCTTCTTTGAAAGCCGGGCATACGGAGGAGACGGGAACGCGGATCTCTCGACACTTGCGCGGGAGTGGACGAGGCGCACGTTCGACGTGGAAGGAGAGGCTTACCTCGCAGTGGGCGCCGAAGAGAACCGGCGGCAGGACCGCCAGCCGTACCGGAGCGTTACAGTCAGCCTGGGAGTTGGGGACAATCCCGCCAAACGGGTCCCGGGTGATTTCGAGGCGCGCTTGCTGCGATTTCTATCGTCATCGGCAGATACCATCGTGGTCGACAAAGGGGCGGGCGGAGAAGAAGCGGAACGTGTGGACCGCGCCATCGCGGGTCTGCACAACGTCACCGTTTGGGACGGTTCGTTTGCGGGATTCGCTTCGCTGATCGCGGAATCCAACTTGTACGTAGGTTACGATTCGGCGGGCCAGCACGCAGCGGCCGCGCTGGGCGTACCGCTGGTCACTGTATTCGCCGGTTATGTTTCCGAGCGCATGTTTCAGCGTTGGCGGCCTTCGGGGCGCGGGCCGATCCGGATTGTTAAAGCGAACACCTGCGAACCCGAAGACATTCTCGCCCGAACGATGGAATCGATCAGAACAATTTAGTCCACAGGTACTTCCGCGGGTTTTGGCGGAACTCTCGCAGGAAGTTTCGCGTGTTGCGACTGGAGCCGTTGAGCGATTCATATAGCTGCGCGCTCGTCAGCAGTTGTCCGGCGGCAATGGCGCTCACGGTCTCGTTCAGGCTCTTCAGCGCGTCGCGAGTGTTGTTGTAGAAATCATCCTGTTTCATCATCGGCGCGGCGCGGAACGATGCCACCGCCTCATGGAAGCTCTTGGCCTGGGCCAGCCATGTATCGTATTGGGTTGATTTGGCGAGCATCGGGTTCGCCTGAACCTGCTCGATTTGTCTGTCAATGCTTAGTAGCGATTGCTGAAGCTTCTGATAGAGCGCCTGCCCGTAGACGGCCTTGCCGAGTTCGCTCTTCGGATTGCCGTAGCTATAGAGGGTCGTCTGTATCCCGGCGATATCGGCGAGAAGCTTGCGGTAGAGATCCTCGCCATTCACCAAACCTCCGATGGGTGTCGAGGGGTCTTCGACCTGGCCCAGAAGCACATTGGCGCGCTCCAAAATTACTTGCATCGAGGCGAGCAGGTCACTTGGATCGAAATTTGCGGTGGGCGGCTGCGTCGCCAGGAAATCGCCGGGCTCGATCGTGCGCGAGCTCGTTCCTTTCGTAATATTGATGTACTTATCGCCAAGCAGATTATCTGCTGTGATTTCCGCTTTAGAGTCGATGGGAATGACTGCAAGATAATTTCTCCTGATCTTCAAATCGACCTGGACCGCGCGCGCGGCGTCGGGGAAGGGCGAGAGCGAGACGGCTTTCACCTTGCCCACCGTGATTCCGTTCAGTTCCACGTTGGCGGTACGCACTAAGCCGGTTCCATCCGGCACGTACACATGGACGATAACGGTACGGTGGAGAAGCGCCTCACCGCCGCCAGTCAGGAGATAGATCAGCACGAGCGCGAGGCCGAGCGAGAAACCGATTAGCGCGGTGACGCGCGTTCCGGCCCAAGGGCTCAACGTGACTGTGCGGATCTCATCCTCTTCTTCCTGTGTTCCGGGCATACGCTCCCTTGCGAGAAGTGTAACAAGCCGTCGCCGGTACGAAAGAGCATGCCTATGCGCGCATGCGCGATGCATAGGCGGAAAAACTGGACTCGGTCTATCAGCCTATTCCGGTGGGAAGTCGCGTTCGGCCGACGCGGTGGTCTTCCGAACGGTGCGTTGCCAATTGCGACAATCTCCAGACGGTTCCCAGGATGGCTCTTGAACAGCGATTCGAAGAAGTGAAACGCGCGGTCGGCTACTGTTTCGCTTGGGCCGATTTGATCGGCTAGAGACGCGCTCCGCGTTGGTAGCAAAAATGCTCCTGGTCATGACTCACGGATGATTGAACGCAAACTCCCGATCGGAGCGGAAGTACAGACAGCAGGCGGCGTTCATTTTCGAGTATGGGCGCCCCATCGAAAAGAAGTAAGAATCATATTGGAGAATGGGCCGGGATCACCGGCCACTATCACGTTGGCGGCTGAGGCGGACGGCTATTTCTCTGGCGTAGCGCCGAAAGCCGCACCGGGCACTGTCTATCGATTCGAACTGGACCAGGACAGCTCCCGCTACCCTGACCCGGCGTCGCGTTTCCAGCCAGATGGCCCTCATGGTCCCTCGAGAGTAGTCGACGGTTCGAAATTCGAATGGACCGATAACGCCTGGCAGGGTGTGAAACTCGAAGGACAGATCCTCTACGAGATCCACATCGGGACTTTTACCAAGGATGGAAACTGGAAGGCGGCCGAGGAACAGCTCGAGGAACTGGCGGCCGCGGGCATCACGTGCGTGGAAATCATGCCTGTGGCGGATTTCCCGGGCCGTTTCGGCTGGGGTTACGATGGGGTCAATTTATTCGCGCCGTCGTGGCTTTATGGCGAACCGGACGACTTCCGGGCTTTCATCGATGAGGCGCATTCGGTTGGCATTGGCGTAATCCTTGACGTGGTGTACAACCACTTCGGGCCAGATGGCAACTATCTGAAGTGCTTCGCGGAGGATTACTTCACCGATAAGTATGTGAACGACTGGGGTGACGCCATCAATTTCGATGGGCGGAACTGCGGGCCCGTGCGCGAGTACTTTGTGGCCAATGCGCAATATTGGATCGAAGAGTTTCATCTCGACGGACTGCGGTTGGATGCAACACAGCAGATTTTCGACGACTCGCCTGAGCATATCCTGAAGGAAATTACGAAGCGCATCCGTACTGCGGCAGGCGGCCGGTCCGTTATCCAGATAGCTGAGAACGAACCACAAGACACGAAGCTGGTGCGCGCCTTCGAAAAGGGCGGCTATGAGATTGACGCTCTTTGGAACGATGATTTTCATCACAGCGCTATCGTGACGCTCACGGGACGGAACGAGGCATATTACAGCGACTATCTCGGCAGCCCCCAGGAATACATCTCCTGCGCAAAGTACGGCTATCTTTACCAGGGCCAGTGGTACCAATGGCAAGAGCAGCGGCGCGGAACGGCCTCCCTCGATTTGAAGCCGTGCACGTTCGTTACATTTATCCAGAATCACGATCAGGTAGCGAATACGCTGCGCGGCGAGCGCGCCGATCGTCTAGGCGCGGTGGGCAAGTTCAAGGCAATGACAACGCTGCTGTTGCTCGGTCCCGGCACGCCGATGCTTTTCATGGGACAAGAATTCGCGGCATCCACGCCATTTCTCTATTTTTGCGATCATCGCGCCGATCTCTCGAAGCAGGTGCGCGAAGGCCGCGCGCAGTTTCTGGGCCAGTTCCGCAGCCTGGCGTTGTCGGAAGTGCAGAGTGTGATTCCCGACCCCGGTAATCCATCGACCTTTCATGCCTGCAAACTCGATTTCACTGAACGCCAGAAGAACGAGCCGCTTTATGACATGCACAAGGATCTGATGAAGCTGCGCCGCGGGGACCCGGTGTTCCGCGCGCAACGTATTCACGGCGTGGACGGCGCCGTGCTTGGAGCCGAGACATTCCTGCTGCGCTATTTCGGCGATGAGCACGGAGATCGACTGTTGCTGGTGAACTTCGGCCGGGACCTGCATCTGGATCCGGCGCCGGAACCGCTGCTGGCGCCGCCGCACGATCGCTTGTGGCGCATTCTGTGGTCGAGCGAAGATCCGCAGTATGGAGGCAACGGAACCTTCCCGCCGGATTCGGACGACAACTGGCGGTTGCCGGGTTATGCGGCGGTGGTGCTGACGTCCGAGCCGGAGACCAAAAAAGGAGAGAACGGTGAGTGAGCTGTTGCGCGTTCTTCCAGGACGCGGGTTGCGCGAATCCCATACAGACCCGCATCTGACGCAGGAGTGGCTGGTGACCAACGGCCTGGGGGGCTACGCTTCGGGAACTGTGCTGGGGCCGTTGACGCGGCGTTACCACGGGCTGCTGATCGCCGCGCTGCCGAACCCGCTAGGGCGCATCATGATGCTGAACGCGCTCTCCGAGCGCATCCGCCTGCCGAACCGCACGGTGTTCTTCGCGGGTCCGCGTGAACTGACCGGACATGGTTCCGAAAGCACCATCTCGGCCTCGGAGTTCCGGCTGGAGGCCGGTCTGCCGGTGTGGCGATTCGAAGCCGCAGGTTTCGTTCTGGAAAAGCGAGTGCTGCTTCCCTACCGGCAGAACACGGTCTACATCACTTACAAGCTGCTCGAAGGCAGTGGCGCGGTAAGGTTGGGACTGCGGCCGGGCGTGAATATGCGCTCTCACGATGCGCCGGTGAGCGCGCCGCTGTCTCAGAACTTCGTGCTCAGGGTTATCGAACACGGTTACGAGATTTGCAGCGAAGCGAACCTGCCCACAATGCGCCTTTTATGCGAGCCGGCCGCAGCCTTCACTTTTGACCGGAAAACCATTCCGCATATCCTCTTTCGCACGGAACAGAATAGAGGGTACGAGTCGGAAGGAGCCATGTGGAGCCCCGGCTATTTCCGGATCGACCTGGAGCCTGGCGCCGAGGCGACGTTTATGGCGTCGTCGGAATCCTGGGAAACGCTGCACGCACTGACGGCCACGGACGCACACAATGCGGAGATGACCCGCCGCCGAGCGCTGCTGGCCGCCTCTCAACCCGAGGTTCGCAAAGGGATCCCGGCGGAACTGGTAATGGCCGCCGATCAGTTTCTGATTACTCCCGCGGGCAGAGTGGAAGATGTCGCGCGCGCGCACGCCGCGGGCGACGAGGTTCGCACGGTGATAGCCGGGTATCACTGGTTCACCGACTGGGGTCGCGACACCATGATCAGTCTGGAAGGGCTGACGCTCACAACGGGGCGTTACGGCGAAGCGGGCTGGATTCTGCGTACCTTCGCGCATTACGTGAAAGACGGACTCATTCCGAACATGTTCCCGGAAGGTGAGAAGAATGGCCTGTACCACACGGCGGATGCGAGCCTGTGGTTTTTCCACGCGATATCGCGTTATGTAGAAATGACAGGCGACCGCACAACGCTTGCGCTCATACTTCCGAAGCTCTTGGAGATCGCAATGACGCATATCGAGGGCACGCGGTTCGGCATCCACGTCGATCCAGAAGACGGGCTGCTGCACCAGGGAGAGCAAGGGTATCAGCTTACGTGGATGGACGCCAAGGTCGCTGACTGGGTGGTGACGCCACGGCGCGGGAAAGCGGTGGAGATCAATGCCCTCTGGTACAACGCGCTGCGACTGCTCACCGGTTGGATGGAGGAGACGTACGGCGCTGAATCCGCCAAGGTTTACAAGGATCATGCAGCGCAGGCGCGTGACTCGTTCAACCGCCGCTTCTGGTATGAAGAGGGCGGATATCTCTACGATGCGATAGATGGCGAGGACGGCAAGGATGATCCGGCGTGCCGACCGAATCAGATCTTCGCGATTTCGCTGGGTAATCCGGTGCTTGATGAATCGCGATGGAAGCGTGTGGTGGATGTGGTCACCGAACGGCTGCTAACCCCGGTGGGCCTTCGTTCGCTCGCGCCCGACGACAAGGATTACAAGTCGAAATACTTCGGCGACCTGCACGCGCGGGACGCGGCTTATCACCAGGGAACCGTATGGGCTTGGCTGATCGGGCCGTACGTGGATGCCTGGTTGAAAGTGCATCCGAATGAGCGCGAACGGGCGGTGCAGTTCCTTTCGGGCTTTCCGCCGCACCTGGATGAAGCGTGCATTGGTTCCATCAGTGAGGTCTTCGACGCCGAAGAGCCACACACGCCGCGCGGGTGCATCGCGCAGGCCTGGAGCGTTGCGGAGGTACTGCGGTGCTATGCCCTAACGGCATAGGCGCACCGGCAATATTTCTTTGGCAAGATCCGGCAGAGATGGTGTAAAGTAATTTGCACCATGATTGCATTGCTGGAAGTCTTCTATTCGCCCGGAGCCGTATTCGACCGGGTGCGTGAGCGCGGCACGTGGTGGCCGCCGCTGGCCGCCATAGTGGTAGTGGGTCTGCTGGCGGGTGCTCTGATGATGAACATGATCAGCATGAGCACGATCGTGCGCAAGCAACTGGAATCGAATCCGCAAACTGTGGAGCGGCTCGGACCGGACGGCATCGAGCGCGTCGCCAACAATCCCGCCTATAAGGTTCTCGGTTACGCTGGGGCAATCGGTCTGCCGATCGTCATTGTCGCGATTTCCGGGATCCTCATGGGCGCACTTTCCATCACGGGCCAAAAGGTGAGCTTCAAGCAGGTGCTTGGCGCCACCGCCTACGCGTGGTGGCCATATTACTTATTGGTTACAGCGATGACCATGCTGATCGTCTACCTGTCGGCGGACCGAAGCGACCTGAATTTCAAAAACCTGGTCGCGACCAACGTGGGTGCGTTTCTCGATCCGCAGACTACCTCGAAGCCCCTTTACAGCCTCGCTTCGTCTCTCGATCTACTCAGCTTTGGGCTCATTCTGTTTATCAGCTACGGGCTGTCGCGGGTTTCGAAGGTAAGGATGGGCACGTGCGCTGCGATTGTGTTTGGCATTTGGGCCATTTACGTTTTAGCGAAGGCCGGGTCGGCGAGTTTGTTCTAACAGCGCGGTCGCACGGTCTTAAATGATTCCGCGTAGCACGCCGCCATCCGCCCGCAAGGCGGCGCCGTTCGTTGCCGAAGAGAGCGGGCTACACACGAACGCGACCAGCGCCGCTATCTCCGATGGCTCGGCGAAGCGCTTTAAGAGAGAACTCGGACGCACGGTGCGGAAGAATTCCTTCTCGAACGCGTCTGCACCGGTATTTTGGCTTTCCGCCAACTTCGCGACAAAATCGGTGACGCCTTCGGAGGCAGTGGGTCCCGGCAACACTGCGTTCACTGTAACGCCAGTGCCGGCCGTCGTTTCGGCGAGGCCGCGCGATATCGCGAGTTGGGCCGTTTTCGTCATGCCGTAATGAATCATCTCAGCCGGAATTTGGACTGCTGACTCGCTTGATATGAAGACTATCCGGCCCC
>JAOAPQ010000072.1 GCA_025462965.1 Bryobacterales bacterium | reverse complement strand
CTACATTCAAGATCACAGAACGAGCGATGCTTTACCAGGGACAACAGCCTCCAACTTTGACGGTATCGCGGAGATTTGGTTCGATGACATCTCCGGGGCAAAAGCATTCTTCGAATCGGATGGCTACCGGCAGAACGTGATACCCGACGAAGAAGCGTTTATGGACCGCAAGCGTTGCGAGTTGCTGTACACCCATGAACACAGTGTTATGGCTTAATGCCGTAACAGTTTCCTCTCCATGGCCAACGTTTCTTCATATAAGGAGGACTTCACGATGAGTACGCCAGTGTTCGAAAAGGATCTGACGAGCCTTCTGGTAGTTGATCCCGTATGGTCCAAAAATCCATCGCGCTGAAAACACAAGGGGCTTTCCGCTTGCGGCGGCGGGCGTTATGCCGACGTTATAAGGCGATTTCCGAGCGATGTAACGTTTTGTTAAATCCGATTCAGGCGGGTCCTTGGTCCGCCTGATCAACTCGCAACCGTCGTTGAATTTCACATAGATCGACTTTTTTGACTGTACGTGCGCCGGAAGGTCGTGTGGTGGAGGTTCCCACTCTCTCGGATCCATTTTCAAAGGACCCTGACCGTGGCGACGTACTCGTTTGTCAGGGATGGCGGCAAGTACGTAACCGCCTGGAGGGCTAAGGTCCGCCTACTACTGAACCGAAATTCCTAGGACCTCAATCGTTCGCGCGGCCGCGCGGTCGACATTCGCGCCGGCTTCACTCAAGTTTGCACGCGCACGGATCTCCCCGGTTCGGGCCCCAATCAGCGACGTCTGCCGCTGCAAGACCAAAAACACCGTCGACGTCCCCGCCAGAAATTGCCGCTGTTCGCTGGCATACTGCTGCTCCGCATAACGCCGCGCATCCACCGCTGCGTCCAACTGTGCCTGAGCCGAACTCGCTATTTGAAGGGCATTGCGGACATCCTGTTGGACAGCCATCTCCAGTTGTTGTTGCAGCGCTTTGAGCCGGCGTCCCTCCGCGCTCGAAATCGCAACCTGCGCCAGGGCCGTACGATTCCGAACCGGCAGGGATATCTGGACCCCGATCGTCGCGGAAGGAAAATTCCCGGCGCCGAGTGCGCTGAGCGACTGCCCGTAGCCTCCGACGAAGATTGGCGGAATCTGGCCGCCGCCTAAGTTGATCTGCGGGACCGAAGGCAAACCGGCGAGCGCGGACAGCGTGCTCAGCCGGTCTACGAGAGGTCCAAATGCCGACGCGAACGAATTCGATTGCGATGACAGTTGTGTGCCTGCGAGCCCGGTGGCGCTGAGCGTGGCTATGGCATCGATTTGGGGCTTGGCCTGCTCCCGACTCAATTTCGCGTCGAACTGGTTGATTTGAATCGACAGCATCGATTGCGCGAGCTCGGGCCGGCCTTCGAACGCATGCTTCATCGCCTCGTCGAGCGTGGGCAGAGCGGGTCGCGCGTCCTGTGTGTGAGAGTCGGGAACCAGGGCGGCGCTCCACATCAGGTCATTGCGGTCGGGAAGCATCAGGATCTTGACGGCGTTCTCGGCGGTACTCAGCAATTGCTGCGCAGCAAAGACGTTTTGCTCGAAGGTGGCGATCTGGGTTTGCGTCTGGATCACATCGATAGGAGCGAGCAGGGCTTGCGCCACCTGTCGCCGGTTGCTGGCGTCCTGCTGTTCGGCGAGGCGCACCGCTTCCACCTGAACTTGCAGATTGCGATACGCGTAATCGAGCTCCCAGTAGGACTGAATGGCCTGCGTTGTAATTTCAATGACCCGCTGCCGGAACTGCGCTTCGGTGAGTTCCGTGTTCTTGCGCGCGACCTGGAGACGATGCCTGTTGTCGTCGTAATGCAGCCCGCGCCACAGCGGCTGGGTCAGGTTCAGATTGACGGACGTCGGGAACTGCGGACTGAGCGTGGCGAACTGACTATTGGTGGTCTGGCGGGAAGAAGAGAAATCCAGCTTGTAGGCGCCACCCAGGGCCGGAAAAGCCCCGCTGAGTTGCGGATCAGCCAACCATTCATCCTGGACGAGTTTGCCGTTGGGAGCGCCGCCCAGTACCGACGCGACAGGCGTGGTGACGTGAGACCGGTGAGCGTTCAGTCCGACACGTGGATCGAAATAGCCTTGCGCGCCGCGAACGTTGTACACGGCTTCTTCACGTGCGATGCGCGAGACTTCGAGATCCTTGTCGTTGGCCAGTACCCGCTGGATCACATAGTTGAGCGAAATCGGAGTGGACGTAAGGATGCCGATTCGCGCCGGGATTTCCAGTGTCCTGGCAGGAGGCAGTTGCGGAGATTGCGGATCCTGTGCCGCGAGCGCAGTGGTCAACAACAGAGCTGGAAGCATTCTCACGCCGCATCTCCTTGCACTGCCGCGGCGTGTTTCGCGCCCTGAAGGCGCAGCCGCCGAAAAATCCTCAGTTCGGCGAGATCTTCGAATAGCGAATAGAACACCGGTACCGCCAGTAGAGTCAGCAGCAGACAAAGCGACTGTCCGCCGACCACCAGCACCCCGATCGAACGATTGGTCGCGGCGCCCGTGCCGTTCGAGATCACCAGCGGTAGCATTCCCGCCACCAGCGCAATGGTAGTCATGAGGATGGGACGCAGGCGGTCGCGATTGGCCTGGATGATGGCGTCGTAGCGCGACAGCCCACTGGCACGCAGCCCATTAGTGTGGTCGATCTGCAGTATCGCGTTCTTCTTGACGATCCCGAAGAGCAGCAGCAGTCCGAGGCCCGAGAAAATGTTGACCGTTTGATGGAACACGATCAGAGACAGGATGCCAAACGGGATGGCGAGCGGCAGGGTCAGCAGAATCGTAATGGGATGGATGAACGATTCAAACTGCGCGGCCAGCACAATGTACATGAAGGTGAACGTCAACGAGAAGGCCAGGATGAAGTAGTAACCGGTGCGGCCGAGTTCCTTGGACGCTCCGGCTAGCCCGCTGCGATAGTCCGGGTCCATGTGAATGCCGGCCACGGCGTCGTTCATGGCGGCGATGATGGCCGCCTGGGATCCGCCAGGCGCCAGGTTGCATGTCATCGTGACTTGCCGCTGCCGGTTAATGCGATTGACGGCCGAGGGTCCCGAACCCGGCCGGATATCGACTACCTGGTCGAGACCTACGGGTCCTCCGCCTTTGGTGGAAGGCACCGTCATTAGGCCGAGCCCTTCGGCGGTGGTCCGGAATTGCTCCTGCGCGCGCACCCGGACGTCGTATTGGTCTTCGCCGGAATTGAACGTCGAGGCAACCTGTCCCGCGACCAGCGTATTCAGGGCCAGTTCGATGTCCATCACGGAAACGCCGAGGTCGCCGGCCTTGGCGCGATTGATAACCAGTCTCACTTCCGGCTTGCCGGTTCGCAGCGTGGTATCGGGGTCCACCACGCCGGGAATCTTCCTCATCTTGGCCAGCAGCGCGTCAGAGTATTTTGACAGTTTGTCGAGTTCCGGACCCTGGATGTAATACTGCACTTCGGCGTTGCTCTGGTTGCCGCCGATAGCGGCAACCAGTTCCACGCTGCTCTTGATCTCTTTCGGATATTGCTTCAACAGTGCGCGCGTCTGCTGCATCAACTGTTGCTGCGTGATCTGGCGTTGATCGATGTCCGTCAGCTTGACGTATATGGACGCGTTGTTGACGGACTTGTCGGCGCCGCCTCCGTCGGTAAGAAGTGTGTGTTCCACGCCGGGAAGTTCGCGGATGTCGTGCGCGATCCGTTCCGCCGTGGCGGTGGTAGCGGCAAGCGACGCGCCCTCAGGCATCCGCACGAGAACGTTGAACTGCGATTGATCGTCAGTGGGGAGAAAGTTCTTGCCCACCGCCATGAAGAGCGGCACGATGCTCAGCATGGTCAGCAAGCTGAACGTCACCATCACTTTGCGGTGCGCCATGGACCACCGGAGCATGCGGGTATAGTGCAGGTCCAGCCAATGAAACAATGGTGAGCCTTTCGACGAGCGCCGCTGCTGGCCCGGCTGATGTGCCGCCGGAACTTTGATGAATCGTGAACTCAGCATCGGTGTCAGGGTGAACGAAACCAGCAGCGAAACCGCGATGGAAAAAGCGGCCGTAAACCCGAACGAACTCATGAAGCGCCCCACGATTCCGCCCATGAACCCCACCGGTAGAAACACCGCAAGTAGAGACAGCGTTGTGGCCATAACCGCGAGCCCGATTTCGCGCGTGCCTTCTATTGCGGCTCGAAACGGCGGCATCTGCTTTTCCTCGATAAACCGGAAGATGTTTTCGAGCACGATAATCGCATCGTCAATTACGATGCCCACCATGAGCGTGAGGGCCAGCATGGTGATCTGGTTAAGTGTGAAGCCCATCCCCGCCATCAGGGCAAAGGTCGAAATGATGGATGTGGGGATGGCGACCGAGGCGATGAGCGTGGTCCGCCAGTTAGCCAGAAACAGGAAAATCACGATGGAAGCGAAGAAGCTACCCTCAATCAGGTGGTGCTTGATGGACGAAACCGCGGCTTTAATGAACACCGACTGATCGCCGATGATCTGCGTCTTCACGTCTTTGGGGAGGGTTGCGGAAAGCTCCTTCAATCGCTGGCGGATGTCGTCCGCGGTGACAACGGTGTTCTCGCCGGATTGCTTGGCGACCACCAGGGTGACGGACGGCACGCCATCCAGACGCGCGGTGGTCACCGGTTCCTCGTAGCTATCCTCCGCATAGCCGATGTCACTCACCTTGACCACGTAGCCGTTGCGGTTGGCAATTGCGACCTGGTTGAATAGCGGGGGTTCGGTGACGCGACCGGTGGTGCGGACGGTGTATTCGGTGGCGCCCGCGTTCAGACTGCCGCCCGGCAACTCCAGGTTCTGGGTGCGCATGGCGTTGAACACGTCGGTGATGGTGAGGTTGTACGAGCGCAGCTTCTCGGGATCCGCCAGAACATGAATCTCGCGTCGCGCACCGCCTACAATCCGCACCTGGCCGACGCCTTTGGCATTTTCCAGTTTCTGCTTGATGAGTTTGTCGGCGATCATTGTCAGGTCGCGCAGCGAGCGCGGCGCGGAGACTGCTACCTGCAACACCGGCGCGGCATCGGGATCGAATTTCTGTACGATGGGCTGCTTCGCTGTTTGAGGCAGGTCATTGACTACCAGGTTGACTTTGTTCTGGACCTCCTGCGCCGCCACGTCGCCGTTCTTCGCGAGTTCAAACGTGATGATCACCAGCGCCTGGCCTTCGGACGATACCGAGCGCAACTCGTCCACCATGCTGATGGTGTTCACCGCGTCTTCCACCTTCTTGGTGATCTCGGTTTCGATCTCCTCCGGTGATGCTCCGGGATCGGAAATGATCACTGATACCGTCGGGATGTCCACCTTGGGAAACAGATCGACGCCCAGCGAGAAGTAACAGAACACGCCTACGACGACCAGGGACAGGATCAGCATCGTCGCAAAAACCGGACGGTTGATGCACAGTTTGGCGAGAGCGTGCATGGCTATCTCGAGCTAACTGCCGCGCCGTCGAACAGTTCCGCCTGGTTGTTCAGTGCGATGGTCTCGTTGGCATTGAGGCCCGTCAGGATGCGGACGTCCGTTTCATCAGCATCGCCCACGGTGACGATACGGAGCCGTGCCTTGCCGTTCTGAATGGCCCACACCTCGTGGGAATCCGTGGTCTTATCGCGGATCACCGCGGACTTCGCCACGAAGAGCCCTTCTACTCCACCGGGGAGCAGAACTCGCGCCGTCGCGAACATGCCCGGCTTCAGGGCGTTGTCCGTGTTGCTGAATTTGGCTTCGAGGATGAACACACGTGAATTGGAATCGACCGACGGATTCACCGCGCTGACCTTACCCTGAAACTCGCGCGCCGGATACGCACTGACATGTGCGAAAACCGTGTCTCCCACGTGCGCCACGGCGGCCCGCTGCTCCGGCGTCTGCAGATACAGCTTGAGCGTGCCGGTCTTGACGATGGTGGCGATCTTGTTCGTCAACGCAACGTATTCGCCGGCAGCCACCGGGCGGGCCGCCACGAACCCGTCGAAGGGAGCGCGAATGATGGTGTCTGCGAGGGCCTTCTCGGCTTGCGCGAGCTGAGCTTTGACCCCTTCGAGGGAGGCCTGCGAAGTGGAGATGACTTCGTAGCTTTGCCGGGCCGCATTCGCTGCGGCTTCATACTGCTGGCGTGCTGCGTTGGCCTGCGCCTCTGCGGTTTCCTGTTGCGTGTGCGCTTTCTCAAACGCGCTGTGCGAAACATCGCCGGTAGCCACCAGGTTGGCGTAGCGTTGCGAGTCAGCGGCGGCCATCTTGGCCTGGGCCTGTGCCGATTGGTAGTTGGCTCGCGCTGCCGCCACTTCCGGAACCTGATTCGGATCGAACGTTCCGGAGCTCCAGCCGATGCGCGATTGCACCTGCCGGAGTGCCGCCGTGGCTTCCTGCAATTGCGCGCGTGCCTGGTCGAGCTTTAACTGCGCGTCGCGGTGATCGAGTTCGCAAATCACCTGGCCCTGTTTCACGCGATCGCCCGCATTAACCGGAGTTGCCACTACGCGCCCCGCGACGGGAGGCGCCACATCGGAGCTTTCATCGGCCATGAAGGTTCCGGTCTCCTGGAAGTCCGCCTGTACGTGGCGGGTAGTGACCGGAGCGGTGGAAACCACGATGGCCTTCGGCGCTTCGGGGCGACTCGTCTGCACGGCCGGCCCGTTACCACAACCGCTCAAAGCCACACTGAGCAGCGCAGCGGCCAGGGCGCACAACATGCGTGTCATTTCGATTCGCCTTTCGAGCGCTTGCCGCGCAAACCATCCATCAAAATGTTCATAAGAGTGTCGATCACGGCTTTATCGGACAGGCTGGATTCGCAAACCCGGTAGATGTACTTCTGAGCTCCATAAAACTTCGCGAGACCTGCGATCGCCATCAGGATTGCGCCCGGATCTCCCTTACGGAGAGCGCCCGCGCGCTGCCTGCGCGCGATGTAGTCGATGAAGGGCCTGGCGATCGGCGTTGCGAGCTGAGCATGCATGACGGCGAGTTCCTGGCCCTCCAGCGCGGCGAAAAGCACCAGGCGTTCGAAGCGGGATTCTTTGCCACACTGCTCGATAATCTGCGAT
The DNA here is from genome assembly GCA_025462965.1 of Bryobacterales bacterium. Classification (GTDB taxonomy): domain Bacteria; phylum Acidobacteriota; class Terriglobia; order Bryobacterales; family Bryobacteraceae; genus JALYXI01. The sequence goes on along the minus strand of JAOAPQ010000072.1, from coordinate 4,952 downwards.
ACCAGGAAACGGAACAGGCCCTCGTCGTCGCGCTGGTCCATGAACGCCTGGGCCTTGGCCATCCATGTCTCGACGTTCTCGCCCTTGAGCTTGCGTTCCAGAATTGCGGTGTAGAGATCTTTCTTGGTGGCGAAGTGACGGAAGACAATCGCCTCCGTAACTCCCGCCGCCGCCGCGATCTCCTTAGTCGTGGTGCCGGAAAATCCTTTACGGGAGAAGAGATCGATGGCGGTTTCGATAAGATTCAGCCGTCTTTGTTCCGCAGGAAGCCGGGAGTGAATCGCAGCAGGTTGCTTCAAGGTTCCCAGTGTAAGTAATTACTTACTGACTTGCAACTGCCGATGCCCGTAGGCGCCACAGCGGAACCCGCCAAACTCGATTGCTCCCCGACGAGAAGGCTAGCTCGGGGTTCCAACGAGACTGCGTGGAGGACCAATGTCCCTTCATGAGCACTCCTCTAAATTGGCAAGAGAGCGCCGGACGTGAGGGCGATCTACCTCTGAAGTGCCGATCGGCCGTGCCCTTCCTAGTAGAATGCAGAGTAATGGATCTGTTGAGATTCTGAGCAGGCAAGAAGGCAAGACGCTGGAGTTCAAGCGTGACCTGACCTCGCCGGATGGGGTACTGCGGACCGTGGTCGCTTTCGCGAATACCTCAGGTGGCCGCATCGTGATCGGCGTCGAGGACGGAACAAAGCGCGTGCGCGGCATCCGCGATGTGCTCGCAGAAGAAGAGCGGCTGACAAATCTGATTGCAGACAGCATCGCGCCGAAGCTCATTCCTTCGCTTGACGTGCTCCCATGGCGAAAAACACAGCTCCTGTTAATCGAAGTCCATCCAAGCCCGAACCGTCCTCACCAGTTGATTAGGCTCGGTTCAGAAGCCGGCGTGTTTGTGCGGGTTGGTTTGACCAATCGCCGAGCTGATCAGGTCTTGATCGAAGAACTGAAGCGCTATGGCCAGGTTGCGTCCTTCGATGAACAGGCCGTTCCGGATCTGAACTCAGAAGCGATCGACTTCCGAGTTGCTTCCGAGTCCTTTAAGCCTGTTCGCAAGCTCCTGCGTTCCGACTTGCAGACGCTTAAGCTCACCACAAGTTACCAAGGTCGGATTACCCCGTGTGGTCAAAGAATCACGCGACTCGGGAGTAAAACTTAAGCAAGCCGCCGAGTCGATCACGGCAGCGCACTGTCCTGCACTTCGTCGATAAGTCCGGAGAGGGGAACAGGAGGAGATTGTCCTTGCCCTGGTGGTTCCGTTCAAAATGGTGCAACTCAGCAACACAACACCCATATTAGAGATCGTCGTGAAATCTGCTATTCCTGGCATCCATGGCATGGCCGGGCAGTGTGGCTGCATGCCAGTCTCGTAAAACGTGGCCAAGCGGTGGCGTATTGCAGCTTGGAAGAGGTCCAGACTTGTCGGGTTTTGGAAGTGCCGCTCTGGATGTTGGACATTGCTACGTGCTGCAAAACCCGGGTATGCAAGCCAGGGTTCGCGATCGCGCAATCCCTGCGCGAACTGAAAGAGGTTCTTCAGTCTGCACAGCCACGGGCCCACGCCGACGATACACCGGAAGCACAGCATCGATATTTACTGGATGCAGGAGGTGCTGATGGCGATATCGCTGGTCCCGCGGAAATCGAGCCAACTCCCGTTGTTTGCTCGTCCGCAATGCAACCTACATTGGACAGATCTGTCGTCCGATGTTCAACGAAAGATAGTGCGGTTGGTGGCACAGTTACTGAGGCAGCGTCGACGCACAGTGGCAGACACGGGAATCGCAAAGGAGGCGCACAGTGAGTGAAAAGATCAAGCCGCATCATGTTGAACGAAAGGCGATTCTCTACGTGCGCCAATCCTCGGCTTATCAAGTTCAGAACAACTTGGAGAGTCAGAAACTGCAGTATGCCATGCGGGATCGACTGTGCAGCCTCGGCTGGCGCGACATCGAAGTTGTTGATGAGGATCTCGGCCGATCCGCGTCGGGCACAGTGACCAGAGTGGGTTTCGAACGCATGGTGGCGGAAGTATGCTTGGGCCACGTGGGTGCGGTGGCGGCCAGAGAGGTGTCGCGCTTTGCGCGCAATAGTCGGGAATGGCAGAAGCTGGTGGAAGTCTGTCGAGTCGTAGACACGCTTTTGATCGATCAAGAGATGGTGTACACGCCGCGGCAAAGCAATGATCGCTTGCTCCTTGGATTGAAAGGCAGTTTGAACGAGTATGAATTGGACCTGCTGCGACAACGTTCGGTGGAGGCGAGGCATGAGAAGGCAAAGCGTGGCGAACTGATCGTCGCCTCGCCCGCCGGGTATGTCAAGGGCGCGGACCATCTGGAAAAGGACCCGGATCGCCGTGTGCAGGAACGGGTGATGCTGGTATTCAGCAAGTTCTTCGAACTTGGCTCAGCACGGCAAACGCTGCTGTGGTTTCTGGAACACGGAATGCAGGTTCCCGTTTCTGCTCCGCGCGCTCAGGTGGTCTGGCGACGACCTCGGTACACCACCATTTACACCATGTTGACCAATCCGGCGTACGCGGGCGCGTATGCTTACGGCAGAACCGAGCATTCCATGCAGTATGAGCAAGGCCAACCGCGTCGCCGGAGTCGGCGCAAACCAAGACAGCAGTGGCGGGCATTGATTCGCGACACGCATGAGGGCTACATTAGCTGGAAAGAGTTTGAAGAGATCCAGCATATGATGACCAATAACGCTCATCTCGGGGATCGGTCGGGCGCCACGAAGCGAGGATCAGCATTGCTGGCCGGTTTGTTGCGATGTCGGTGTTGCGGGCGTAAGTTAATGGTCGCCTACACCGGTAACGAACCGTTTGTACTGCGGTACGTGTGCCGTAGGAGTGCATTGGACAATGGGGAACCGCCATGCATCACGTTTGCGGGCTTGAGTCTGGATGAAGCCATCAGCCGCGAAATCATGACTGTGCTCGAGCCGGCAGCGATAGAAGCGACCGTGCTGGCTACCGAACAGGAAAAGTTGCAGCAGGATGAAATCACATCCGTGCTGAAGAGGGAGTTGGAGGCAGCCCAATATACCGCTCGCCGAGCTGAGAAACAGTACAATACGACAGATCCTGACAACCGCTTAGTCGCAAGCGAATTGGAGCGTCGGTGGAATGACGCTCTGCAAAAGGTCCAGCAAATCGAAACGCGGATCGAGCAGGCAGTACGGTGCGGGCAGGTTGCACCGGCAACAAAAGAGGAGTTTGAGACCCTGGCAGGTGATTTAGAAGCTGTGTGGGGCCATCCTGAAACCGATGCTCGCCTGAAAAAGCGCATCGTACGGACCCTAATCGAAGAGGTTGTTGTGGATGTAGATGGCCAGGCAGGCGAGATTATTGCGGTCGTCCACTGGAAGGGGGGCGTGCACACAGAGCTTCGTATTCCTCGCCGCCGACGAGGCTACAGCCGAGCGCACACGCCCAAGGAAATTGTTGATGCTGTACGAGTGCTTGTGCGCATCTGCTCGGACGATATGATTGCCGGCACTCTGACTCGCAGCGGACTGGTCACGGGCATGGGAAACCGTTGGACGCGTGAACGGGTGACCTCGCTACGTAGCCATCACGGCATCCCCTCGTATAGCGCCGACCGTCGCAGAGTCGAAGGCTGGCTCACGCTTACCGAGGCTGCGGATCATCTCCACATGAGCGGCATCACGCTCCGGTTGGCAATCGAACGAGGAGACATCGAAGCCGAGCATCCGTTGGCGAACGGCCCTTGGGTCATCAACCGTCGCGCTCTGGAAACGGAAAAGGCGGTTCGGTTCGCTGAGCGATCGCGTCGACAACGTCGAACGCCCGTATTAGAGATTTCTGATCAAGGCGTCATCGATTTTTCAACGACATAGCCAGATGGGCATTATGAAGCGTACTTGTGATGGGCGATGTACTCGTTCAACGCCAGGCGTAACGAGGCTTCTCCGAACAGAATCAGTTTCGACAAGCATTCTCGACGAATCGAGCACACCCAGCGCTCGGCGAAAGCGTTCAGATTCGGACTCTTGGGCGGAAGGGCCAATGGCCGTATCCCACTCGATCGCAGGACATCCAGAAAAGCAGCGCAGAACTTCGTATCGTGATCATGAAGAAGGTACCGTTGTCCACGAAGAAAACCGGAACTCTCGTCGGTGGCGTTGCGAGCTATCTGAAGCATCCACTCGGAGGTGGGATGTTTGGTCAAACCGGCGAGAGTGACGCGGAGCGATTCCAGATGAATGAAGAACAGGACGTAGTAGGTGGCGAGACCTCGCCAGGTGAGCACTTCCACTGTGAAGAAGTCGGTGCCTGCCAGGACGGCCATGTGGAAGCGATGAAATCCTTCCAGGTGGTGATCTGGCTGCGCTTGGGTGCCGGCTGAATCCCATATCGGCGAAGGATGTTTGCCACAGTCTGATCGGAAACAGAGTGGCCGAGATTGGCCAGGGCTCCGGCGATCCGGGCGTATCCCCACCCGGAGTTCTCTCTGGCGAAGCGCACGATGAGCGCCTCCAGTTCGGGCTCGATTCGGGGCCGGCCTGGTGAGGTACGGAATTTGGATCCGTCGAATTTGCGGGCAATCAGGCGCCGGTACCAGGCGAGGATGGTATCCGGTTTAGCGACGCAGGCGACCTGCTGAAGCGCGGCGCGGCCGAGACGCTTGCCGATTCCGCCGAGGGTGGATCGTTCGGGATCCGACAAGCGCATGCGGGCGGGAAGGCTCGGAGGATCCGATTCCCAGCTGAGAGGTACTCATTCTGGAGCAGGAGTTTCTGATTGACCAGCCCGGTGACGTACGCCAAGAGGCGAGCCCATTTGTGGTCTGGCGTGAGGAACATCCATCATAAACTCAACTCCCCGTGCGAATAAATTGACCACACATTTTCAGTCTGAAGGAGAGAAGGAGCGGCGCTAACCGCGACCTGTTCCTTTGCGCCGCTGAGCGCGAGCTGAAT
>JAOAPQ010000070.1 GCA_025462965.1 Bryobacterales bacterium | reverse complement strand
GTCCCCAACTATTGCTGCAGTCGAAGAAATGATGCAACCGCGGCATACGCATATCGGCGTCGAACAATAGGATCTTCTGATTGATCTCGGCCAGTACGATTCCCAGATTACTGACCGTCGTGCTCTTTCCTTCATCCCGCCCGGCGCTCGTGACCAGAATCACGCGCGGCCCGGATGGCTTACTACCGGACAGCAGGATGGATGCAAGCGTGTTCCGGAAAGACTCGGCAATTAGCGACGGGCTATCCTGCCAGGTAACCAATTCAACCTTGCCATCCTGCGACAATTCGCCATCGGTGGAGGCTGCAACAATGCCGAGCGTCGGCGGTTGCCTTCCCGGCCGCTTGACCAGCATGGAGTCGCTCGAGGGAATCACCCCCAGCTCCGGCACTTTGAGATGAAACTGCGATTCACCGGGCGCCCGCAAGCTTCGATTGATCCGGTCACCGCCAAGGATTAAGGCGAGTGACAGCAGCAGTCCGGCTCCCAGGCCCTTCATCGTTGTTGAGGCCAGGTTCGGTTTGTACGGCCGCGAAGGAGGTTCCGCGGGATCTGCCAGACGGACATTGCTCGCGGAAATCGCGGAGGCCACGCTCGCTTCCTTCAGCTTCTGTAACAACGCTCCGTACAATTGCCGGTTCGTATCGACTTCGCGCTTCAGGATGTCGAAATCGATTGCCTTCGCCGCGTTTGCCGTCACCGTACCTGTTTGCAGTTGATACTGCTTGAGCAGCAGACTCTCCCGGCGTTGCGAGGCTCGGAACTCATTTTCAATCCGATTCAAAATGGCTTGACGGTCCCGCTTGAAAGCCGCGTCGACCTCGGCGATCTGAGCCTTGACGCGAATCACCTTATAGTGCTCGCCCAGGTACTGGGAACTCAATTCTGCGAGCTCCCGGCGCAATTCCGTGAGTTTTGTTTGATAACCGCTGAGCCTCTCGTTGTCCACAACCATGGGAACGGAATCAGCCGCGTTCGCCTTGGCGACCTCGTAAACCGATTGCTTGGCAACCCGGTCGGCTTCGGCTTTAGAGAGTTCGCCCTGGATCTGCTTCAGTTTTTCTCCCTGCACGCTGTCCTTCTCGTCAGTGAACAGAAGCCCCGCGCTCGCGTTGTAGGCTTGCATCTGATGTTCTGAATCCTCCAGCTTCCGCTTGAGGTCTTCCAGTTGTCGGCCGAGCCACTTCGAAGTGCGCTGTTGCGAGTCCCATCTCGCTTCCATGTGGGCCTGTATGTATTCCTCAGCCATTGTGTTCACATACTCGGCAGCGAACTGGGGATTGCTCGCGTCGCACTGTATCTCGACCATGTGGCTGTTATCGAATGCGCGCACTTTGATTTCGAACTCGGGCACTGTCCCAAACTTGCTCTCAGTGGCGGCCGCCGCGGGGAGGCCAAAGACTGCGCGCAGGTCCCGAAAGTGAGAGGTTTGCGGATCGGAAGGGAGACGCCCTTTCTTTCTCATGCCCGCGATGACACGCGAGCGCAAGCCGCGCGTCTGTAGGAGCCTCACTTGCGTTTGAAGATAGGAATCGGGTGAATACGCCACGCCTACCGGTCCTTGAAAGCCGAGCGCATTCTCCACCGGAGCGTCAATCTCAAGGGCGCCCTTAGCCTGGTAGGTCGGCTTCTCCACTAAAGTGAGTAACATGCCCGCTGTCCCGCCCAGCAGTGTAACCAGCAGGATCGTCCACACCCGTGAGCGAACTAGCTGCCAGGTATCGAGCAGTTCGCTCGATGAACCCGTAGCCGAATTATCGAGCAGCGGTTCAAGGTAGACAAAAGATCTCGCCGCTCCTCCCGCCCCGTTTTGGTAGGTAGCCACGTCCTTGAATGGCGCGGCGGCGGTAGCTGTACTTCCATTTACTTGGTTCACGATGGAGTCCTTCAGAATTTACCCAGGATGTAAAGTGCACTGTAGATCCCGGTTGTGATGGCAGAAGTGGATGCCTGCTGCGCGTAACTCTTTAGTTGGCTCGGCGGTACCACGACTACGTCCCCCGACGTCAACTCCAGGTCTTTTGCCTTGCCCTTCAAGATCTTTCCCACGTCCACGAATGCGGTGGATGTCTGCACGCCTTCCGGACTGATATGCATGATCATCGTCTTTGCGCTTGCCGCCGTATGTGTGAGGCCTCCGGCCACCGCGATGACCTTCATCAGAGACACGGCGTCCTGAGTCACGAGCTCGACTGATCCCGGATGGTTCACTTCGCCGGAGATGTGTACGAACCGTTGGGTTTGCGCCGGCGACACAGTGATCACGTCGAACGGGAGAATCGCGAAATTGGCGGCATCGCCGCGGCCCTCCATGACTTCCTTGACGTTGAACTCCACCATGCTGTAAGATCCGTCCCGATCGGTCTTTGCTCCCGGCGCCTGGATCATTCCCTCGTCCATGGCGCGCTTGACAGTCACCGTCGGGCCGGGATCTTTCGGTCCTCCGGCGAGTACTATCACCTCAAAGAGTGTCTTTGCCGCGGAGAGCTGGACCCGGCCGGGTTTATCTACCGCTCCGACTATCGTGACCGGCCGGCTTTGCGATTCCGAGATATAAACCGTGACCTGCGGATCCACCAGATATCGTTTCAACTTCCCGCTGAGTACCTGCTCCAGTTGTTCTACCGTTAGACCGGCAAAGTGTACCCTGCCGATAAGCGGCAGCGAAACATCACCGGTGGCTCCGATTCTCCACGTCTTGCTGATCTCCTCGCAGTTCAGTGCGGCTATCGTGACCGTATCGTCCGGCCCCAGCATCGCATCTACTGCAGTGGGTGGGTGGACGGACTCCGCTTGCGGCTTGGTGGCAGGGCGGAGAGCCTCCGCTTGTTGCTTGGTCTGTTGCGCCAACACGCTCCCGCAGGCCATAAACAGCAGCCCGATCATAGTGCCTAACTTGTTCCTCATGGATTGTCTCCGTGATCCGCTCAGCGGCCGCTCACCGCAAAGCGGCGGTCATTGAATTCGACGTACCTTGCGCATTGCTGGCGGTTACCGTCACGGACTGTACGGCGCTGAGATCGCCGGACGCGGTCACTGTGACCGAGGCCGTGAACTGGCTTCCCACCGTATTCGATGCGGCGCTCTGGTACCATGCGCTGAAAGACGACGCGGCATTTATCGTCAGCGAAGGCGTCGTCACGTTGGCTCCCGGCGCTGCCGCAAACTGCAATACGATTCCGGTGACGGAACGCGCCGTGGAGAACCCTGTAATCAAAATCTCGAACGTAGTCGCGGTCCTGGTTCCGATCTGCACATTCCGGAGCTGCGGCGCCCCAGCGGGGATCTTGACCGTCTTGGCCGCCGCGTTGTTCGGCGTCAGATCTACCGAACCGGTCGCGAAGGATGCGCTCAAACCAATGCTGCCCGCGACCGTACCCGATTGAAACTGCACCTGCCCGCCGCTTGAGCCGAAGATAGCCGTTGTCGTATTGGCGGGTATGCGGAAATCGAGCGTCCGTCCGCCCGGCGAAAACTGAATTACCGGATCGTCCACGAACGAATCCGAGGTGAAGGTGAGTGTGAGGGTTCCCGTGATGTCGGCCGGATAGCTGCTGGCCAGTGACAGTCCGACCGAGGGTTGGGTGAGCGGGTCCGCGGAGCCTCCCACGCCGGTGAACGAGTACGAAGGCAGCGGCGGAGGAGCTGTGCCGATCCCACGAAGATTGATGGTCTGGTTCTCAATGGTCAGCACGCCGGTTCGTGTCGCCACTGAATCCGGGCTGAAGATCAACGGCACCACGGCCGTGTCGCCCGGCTGTAGCGTCAGCGGTAAAACGGGCGCCGTCATTGCGAAAGCTTGGCCCGTCAGACTGATGCTGTTGATTACCCCGGCAACGTTACCGGTATTCGCGATGTCGATTTCACCCGGTAGCTTCGCGCTGACCGCTGTGTTCGGGAAGTTTACGGTTCCGCTGTCCGCAACCGGGGTGATGGACTGGCCTACTCGGAAGCTAAAGGTGAGCTTGGACCCGAGCCCGTTCGCCTGCAAATTGAATAGGGCGCTGTCGATCAATAGCTTAGCCGTGCTCGGGCCGCTGTCCTTCGGCGAGAAGACGATCCGAAAGGTCATTGTGTCTCCGGGGGCCAGCGTTACCGGCAAAGGCGCGAGATCGCTCACCACGAAATTCGAGCCCACTACGGCAACCGAAGCCACCCGGCCGGCCGCACTTCCCGTATTGCTCACCTGGATTGTTGCGGAAGAACTGCCGTTAATGGCGGCCGCCGGCAGCACAATCGTTCCGTTCGCCGACAGAACTGTCGTGTCCGTTGCGGTGATTTGCGTATAACTGAGAACGGCTCCGGAGCCCTGGGCGCTCAATACGAAGGTACGGGTTACGGTGCCCAGGTCGACGCTTAAGGAGCCGCGCTGTGCGTCGAGTGTCGAAGGTGTAAAGACCAGGTTGAACCGCACATCAGCGCCTGGCGCGACGTTGGCGGGCAGCAATGGAAGACCCGAAAGCTTGAATGCGCTTCCGGTAATCGCGACGGCGTTCACGACACCCGCGCCCGAGCCGGTGTTGGTGACCACGAACGTTGCCGTTCCGGACTGTCCAACTATGATCGGGGAGAACGCAATGCTTCCCCCATCCGCCACCGGCGTCTGGTTTCCGTCCGGATTCAAGAAGTAACTGGTAATTAGGTTAGGTCCCACGGCAGTAGCAGCGAGCTTGAACGAAATTGGCTGGCCCTGTTCCACAGTCATGGCCAGTGAACCGGAAAATATCCCGGCTGTGGCCGGCGAAAATGTAACCGTGAGCAGACCGGTGGTATTCGGTTGAACACTAATCTGGGCCGGGGTCACTGCGAATCCGGGGCCCGTTACCGCAATTTGGTTGAGATTCACCAGGCCGCCGCCTTTGTTCGTCACAAGGAGCAAGACCGTAGTGGTTGATTTCACCGCGGTCGTGGGCACCGTTATCGTGCCTCCCACGCCTACGTCGGCGGCCGTAACATCGGCCGGTCCCTTATAAGCAAAGGCGAGTTGGGGCGTCTGCCCTGGCGCCTGCGCCGCCGCAATTGCGAACAGCACTGCGCCGGTCAAATATCGGAAGAATTTAGGCATGGACACAGAGACCTAATTGAAAGGAACAAAACTGACGGCAGGGGTGCTCACTGAATTCCATAGATAGAGCGGGCCCGATCCGGCAGGGTTGATGACAAACACGTTTGGATCGAACAGAGCATCGAAGCGGGTTGGCGTGACCGGAAGGTCGGTCGTGCTAACCACGATTCCCTGCTGAAGATCGAAATCCACCACATTCATTGATCCCGCGCCGGCCACCAGTACGTGCTGGTCTTTTCCCCTGGCGATGGCCACCGCGCCGTGGAAGGAGCCCTGCGCCGCCAAGGTGGATCTTTCTCGGGCACCGTGAATGTCTCGAATGAGCACCAACTCGTCCGAGACGGCATCGGCGAACACCGCGTCACGCCCCTGGTTGTAAAAGAGAGCGCCGATCGGGCTGAAGGCCTGTGCCACCGGTTCGACTCCGCCGGTCTCGCCTGAGGCTGCATAGATCTGGCCGGTGGCTCCGTCCGACATACATACAAGTGCCGACGTACCTCCGGTATTCAAAACGATTGCAAGTACCTCGCCCGGAAGCCCCGATAGAGAGACGGACGGCGTTACAGCCGGATGGCCCGGCAACCCCGTGACAAACTGCAATTGTGAACTGGTAGGGGAATACAGAGCGGCAGCGGACTGCTCATCGTTTAACGCGATCAGTTGGACGCCGGTGACTGAGCCATCCAGAATCGTCGCCGAGGGCGTTCCCGTCCGAAGGCCGTGCAGCACAAACACCCGGCCGGCGTCGCTCGCCTCGACCGCCAGGGCGAAATCGTCACGAAGTCCGAACCGCGCTTTGGCGAATGGCAGCGGCAGGTCGAGTGCCTTGCCCACGAGTGCCGCGCCGGGCAGTCCCTGGACGGGGCGGATGCTGTGAGAGCGAGGGTCAAGCACGAATCCAACCAGGGGGACGCCGAAGCCCGCGGGCTGCGCGCACAAACCAGGCGTCAACCCGATGAGGACCGGCAGACAAAATGTAAGCCGTACATGTCTCATTTTGGTGCTCCTACAGTTACACCGCCCGGCGAAAGCGTAACGGCCGGCACGGGGGCCGCGGCCGGGTGGGAGCCGCCGCCATGGGCCGCGACCGCCACCCCGGCGGCCGCCGCGCCACCCAGCAGCGCCAGTATTAAGAATTTCTTGCTGCCCGAGCTCTTCTTTTCGACTCCCGACCCGCCGGCCAGCGTGTTGCTCTGCGAAAGCACCAGGCCGCCCGTTTTGCCTTCGTAGCTGGCTGAAACTTTGATCGGAAAACGACCCTCTGTTTGATTAGGTTTGAAGGCCGGGCAGCGCGCCACTCCTTGCGCATCGCTGGTTGTCGTGAAGGTTCGGCCTCCGTCGCTGAATTTTCCGCCGGCTCCGACCGCAGGCAGCAAGAACGTCACCTGTGCTCCCGCAACCTGGTTGTTCGTTTCGTCGTTTACCTGGACCACGGGCGGGTGGGCCGTACCACGTTTGATGTCGTTGAAAGCACCGTCACCCTCCACTACGGCTGTCTTGAGATACCCACGGACTTGCGCGGAGGAGGGTACTAAGCTGGAGACAAGTACGAGAAACACTAACTTGGATTTATTCATGGCAGAATACCGGAACGGGATGGTTGTACAGCAGAAGGACTTTAGTTATCTGTACTTATTGCTTACGGGGAAAGCTGGCGGAGGCGGGGTCCAGTGACTGCGGCCTTGCGCACCCGATCCCGCGGAACAGGAGCTCCGCTCGGGATCCGGCTTGACCCAGTCACGATCAATTTCGACTAACACGGAGCGTTGCAGTAAGGACACTGAGATAACCAGCCGCGGTTCTTTTTTTATTTCAATCACGAATCCGCTCATGCCTGCCAACGGGCCCGCCTCGACGCTCACGCGCTGGCCCGCTTCCAGGCGAGGCCAGGGCAGGCAGCTTACCGCGCTGTTCATCAAAGTTTGCAGGGCGGAAATCTCCTCTTTCGCTATGGTTGCCAGCTCATGCCCCATCCGGACAAAGTCGATCACGCCTATCGTGTTCAGAACGGGAACGCGCTTGGCTGGATCCAAAGAACAAAATACATAGCCGGGAAATAGCGGCAGTTCCAGATTTCTCGCGGTAGTCCCCCGCCTATAGCGCGTTTTGTAGAGGGGGAGCATTTGCTGGATTCCCTTGAGGGAGAGCACGTGCGCGACGTTCTTCTCGTGTCTCGCCATAACACGTATTGCGTACCAATCGTGCGATGACTCTTCGTATGGCATTTTATGGCCCCACTAACACTTACTAACTTCAACTATGACGGGCGCTGCGGTGCGGCGCGCGTCACTTCCGCTAATACACCGGCATCCCGTAACTCGCCGGGATTCTCTTATTTCCAGTCAACAAGGCAAGCTCGCGCAGCCTAACGTCATGGATCGATCCCTTTGGACTCCGGACAAATTGTGGCAACCGCCTCAATTAGTGCGATCGGTACAGCAGCGAGAAGGCTCACGCTGCGTTAATGTCATCCGACTTTAATTATAACCAAAGATAACACCCTAGGCGTCTGATAGTAATTGACGCCCAGTCCAGTGTCAATATCATGTTATGTGGTTGTAAAATGTCTGTGTGTTGTTCAACACGTTTTGACTGACGCGCCCTAACACTTTATGAAATAAGGCTTGATGAGGGGTGAATAAGCGCTGGGGGGCGGAATCAGGTGCTTCGCTTTTCAGCCGGGGCGTTCTTTAATGCCGGCCCAAATCCTTTAAGCGCGTTCTCTGCAAAGGATTAAAAAGGGCAAGCTCGCGCACTCTAAAGGTCATTTTCGTATCTTGGCAGGTAAAAAGTGCGTCGATTAAAAAGTAGGCAGGCTCGCGCCAGTCTTAAGTCTGTGCGGGATCATTAATTGGGATCTCGTACTAACTTAAGATGCAGGATCTGAAATTGCTTGTCAATAAACAATTGATGACGATAGTACTTCTTAGTCAGGTGTTTGTGAGATACAGTCCAACTTATCACTAGGGAAGTCTGACCGCCAGGCGATACCTTGATGCGGAGCTCTGCGACGTGAGAACGACGGTTGAGATATCGCGCTAAAAGGCCGTGCTTGGCTACAGCTTAGACTCACGAGCAGCCACGGATTATTCAGTGTGTTACTAACTAGGCGCGCGCTAAAAGGTGCAGCGCTCTGTATAAGTGGACTAACCGGATGTCTTGTGAACTTATACGAACCGGATGTCTTGTGAACTTATACGAAGATGATATGGAAGCTATTCGCCGCTGTGCATGCCGGGGTTGAGGACTAAGCCGGGAGAGGGGCGTTCTCTCAGGCGCTTGAATGTTGCACGCTGCTGATATTTGGCTTAGGCATGTTCGGGTCCCCGCGGCTGACGCGCCGGACTTACCTCCGTTCCGGTTTTCGCCAAACCCCGCACCCTACAGTGCAGGATCCCAAATCGCTTGTCAAGAAGAAGTTACATCGAAGGTGATGCATTATACGGTTCCGGAAGGCTGCCATCATCCGATCCGGCAAACCGAACCGGCGCGCCGGCGCCACGCGGGAAGGCAGTGCCTTTAACGGAAAAAGATCCCGCTGGCCACGCTGTTGGCTCCTCCAGTCAGCGTAATTGTGACTTTCACATGGCCCTGGATATTCCAAGCCAGATACAAGCCTTGCGAGAAGGCTGTCAGGGTCCTGGTGTCCAGGACTGCGCCCGTAGAGGCATCGGAGATTGCTACCGTTTCGCCGCGGTTCGCACTGTCCCAATCCAGGAAATAGATCGACACCTTGTGGGTATTGCTATCGGTCAGGTTCAGATCGATTGTAAACGGAGATCCGGAGTACCAACAAGCCGCGAGGCCCTGGCCCGCGCTAATTTGCAACGCTCTCACGTCTGACGTGGAAGAATTCCAGACATATGTACTGGCTCCGGCAACCGTCACCGCGGCGTAGCTGGGGTAGCTGAGAGTGCTCGTTGCTATCCCATACCCGTCGGCCCCGTAGAGTCCCTTCCAATTGCCCTGCGTGGTGCTATCAACCTGGAGAAATGTGGCGCTCGGGCCTGTAGTCACTGTCAAAGTTGCCGGAGAACTGGTTGCCGTTCCGGCGCTGTTGCTCACAATGCACAAGAACTGTGTGCCGTTGTCCGAGGTGCTAGCGGGCAGAGTCGTGTAGCTGGCCGATGTTGCACCCTGGATATTAGCAAAGATGGAGCTCGTGCCCGGCTTGGACTGCCACTGGTAAGTAAGCGCGCTGCCGGAAGCCGAAACCGTGAAGGTAGCCGCCTTTCCCACGCTCACGGCGGCATTAGAGGGATTTTGGGTGATGGTGGGGGGCTGGAGTTGCGAAGTTACCGTAAGCGTCGCCGCGGTGCTGGTCGTACTACCGGCGGTGTTGCTCACAATGCAGAGGAACTGCGTGCCGTTGTCCGCGGCACCCGCGGGCGGAGTCGTATAACCGGCGGATGTCGCCCCCGAAATATTGGCAAACTTGGAGCTGGTGCCCGGCTTAGACTGCCACTGGTAGGAAAGGCCGCTGCCGCTCGCCGTAACCGTAAATGTAGCGGTCTGCCCCGGATTTACCGAAACGTTGGCTGGATTCTGAGTGATGGCTGGCGCTTGCGGGGTTCCAAAAAAAACTCCGCTGATTACGGCATTTGGGCCGTTTTGGTTTGTGACGCGAATCGTCAGGTGCCCGCTGATATTCCAAACCAGGTATTGACCGGCCACGAAAGAAGCCACCGACCGGCTGTCCAGCACTGCATTGGTCGAAGCATCTAAGATATCGATTGTTTCCGAGCGGCTTCCGGCGTCCCAGTCCAAAGCATACAGGGCAATTTGGTGGGTTCGTCCATCCGTGATATTCACGTCGAACGCGAATTGGGCAGGAGCAAACCAGGTGGAGGCGATTTGTCCGGCACCCGAACCTCTTTGAAGGTCTCTTGGATCCGCACCGTTCGGGTCCCATGTATACAAAGCGGCATTATTGGAATTAAAACCCGCATAGCTCGGCAGGGCTGTTGAGTCGTTAGCTATCGCATACCCATCAGCTCCATAAACTCCTTTCCAGCTGCCTTGCGTACCCAGGTCAGACTTGATGAAACTGACGGTCGGACCTGTCGTCACAGTCAGAGTTGCCGGAGTGCTGGTTGCCGCG
>JAOAPQ010000032.1 GCA_025462965.1 Bryobacterales bacterium | reverse complement strand
TCTGACGTCTTGCACCCGCAGCACGCGGAATTGACCATCAGCGTGAAGGAGCCCGTGTCCCACGTCCACCGCACGTTTGAAATCCCCGATGTTCACCTGATCGACTACGCCATCCCTTGCCGCGACGGCAAATACCAAAAACAAAGCTCTTACTAACCTACGTCCGCAGGGGGACACGCGGCGATAGCCGCGTTCCTTTTTTCGCCGCCGATCCGCTTGACGGCAATGAACCGTGAAGGTGCCATGTCACGACGTACGCCGAGCTTTTGCCAGTTCGCAACCGGCGTGCCGATGGCGTCCGCTCGCAAATCCATCTTTTTCATCTTTAATCGTACGGAGCGCTGCCATGCTCCACGCGGATTTTTGGAGCATCGCGATGAATGAATGAAATCGGGATTCGGATCGAGCTGGGCGCGCAAGCGGGAAGGTTGGCGGCAATGGTGCTTCGGGGTACCGGAGAAGACAGGCCACGAAAGGCGATGGCCTGTCCCACGATGACGGCAGCGGTGGTCGGAGAGAGGCTGGCGGCGGATTTGTGGTGTGGGTGAGTGATCGGGCTTTTGGTGTTTGGAAAGAGGCTGGCGCCCGGTTTGTGGGGTGGGTGAGTGATCAGGCTTTTGGTGTTCGGAAAGAGACTGCTGGCTGCGGCTTTGCGGCGCGGGTGAGTCATCTGGCTTCCTGCTGCGCGGCCGCGTGGGAACGGTGAATGTGATGGGCGGCAGGCCCGTGCCGGGGGGATCGTCATCGTCGTCCGGGGGAAGGAATTTCGGCGGGACGTAGCAGGGTTCGGCTTCCTTCGGGCGCGGATGGTAGGGCCTTTCGCGGATCTCCAGGCGGTCCAGGTGTTGCGCCATGGTGTCGTGGTTGAAGAAGAGGCCGCAGCCGTCTTCATCGACCGGGATGCTGTTGTCGAGTGGGAAGATGACGGGGCGCAGCTTCTCGACGATGCGGACCTGTTCGCGCATCAGCGTGCGGTGCTCGGTGGTGTGCCAGCCCTTTTCCTTCGTGTATTGGGTGGTCTTTTCGCGGCGCTCGCAGAGATCGCCTTCGCGGAGGTTGGCGAGGACGTTTTCGCGGGCGCGGCCGTACATCAGGTGGAGGTCGGTGTAGTTGATCTGGCGCTCCTGGCGGAAGTGCAGGCCCTGGTTGATGGCTTCTTCGCGTTTCTCTTCGATGAGGAGCTTGGATTGGTGGCGATCCCAGGCGCGGACGCGTTTTTGCCAGTCGTGAGTGGAGAACCATTGTTTCCGGGAGTTTGGGGGTTCGGGGAGCTGGTGGGAACCCCCCGGTTGGAGGGCCTTTTCCGTAGCCGATTGGGTGGTTTTCAGGCTGAGGTAAGCCGCGCCGACGGAGCGGCAACGGATGGGGAGATCGCGGTAGAGATTGAAGGCCGAAAAGGCTTGGCCGGTTTCTTCGGGTAGACGGTGCCAGGGTTGGGTGCTCATTGCGGTTTTAGTGTAGAGGGCGGATTAGGGGCTGGGACCGGGTTCAGCGGTAACATGATGGGAGGATTGGAGAGATTTAGGGGGAAAAGGCGTGAATGGCCGCCGATTAACGCAGATGAACACGGATATTTGAAGTGGCGGAAGTACGGTTTGAGTTGCGGGTGGGCGATTCGGTGATCGAGGCGACCTTGCAGCTGCCGAGCGAGCCGATCCGGCCTATCGACCTGCTGCCGATCTTGCAGAAGTTCGATGACGGATTCATCGCGACAGCAGTCGGCGACGGGGCAGTATCCTGCCGGGCCGGATGCGGGGCCTGCTGCCGGCAGGCGGTGCCGATCAGCGAGACCGAGGCCCTGAACCTCGCGCGCCTGATCGAGGCGATGCCGGAGGAGCGAAAGGCGCGGGTGCTGGAGCGTTTCGCGAAGGCTGTCGAAGAACTTGACCGCGCCGGGATGCGCGAGCGGCTTCAACCCGAAACGCTGAAGGAAAAAGATCTGCAGCGGAAGATGGCCCTCGATTACTTCGCGCTGGGTGTGGCGTGTCCGTTTCTGGAGGATGAATCGTGCAGCATCCATACGGACCGGCCTTTGAGCTGTCGCGAGTATCTGGTGACCTCGCCCGCGGTGAACTGCGCTGCGCCGTCGGCGGAGACGATTCAGATGGTCAGGCTACCGGGGAAATTCTCGGAGATTCTCTATCGATTTGGAGATGGGCGGGGCAATCAGGCGACTCGATGGATTCCGCTGCCGTTCCTGCTGGAGTATGCAGCGGGGCATTCGGCTGAGGACCAACCGAAAGTTCCCGGGCCGGAGATGTTCCGCAATTTCTTACAGCAATTGGCGGAGTAGCCCCGGCCCGGAACGGAGACGTTTACGGCACGACTTTGACGAAGATGATCACGATTACGTAGAGCGCGAGCGATTCGATCAGAACCAGACCGAGGATGAGCGCGCCGCGGATTGCGCCGGCAGCGCCTGGATTCCGGGCCATGCCCTCCGTCGCGCTACCGATAGCGCGTCCCATACCGAGACCGCAACCGGCGGCCGCGATGGCCATGGCGAAGCCCGAAGTGAGCGCGACCCAATCGCCGTTGTGAGACGACGCCCCGCCGGCGGCAGGGCCCTGGGCGAAGATCGGCATGGCAAAGAGGAAGATCGCCAGCAGGATCAGGAAAAACTTGGTGTTCACGTTGTTTGTTGCTCCTTTGTATATAAATCGTCCCCCGGAGGTGGTTGCCGGACAGGCGAAGCTGGCGGCCTCACGCGGGGAACGGCATTAAGCCGGATTAGTGTTCGTGCGCTATCGCGCCGCCCACGTAGACCATGGTCAGCAGGGCGAAGATATATGCCTGCAGGAAACCAACGAAGACGTGCAGGCCCATGAATAACGCGGGGAATAAAAGGTAGGTCAGGCTAAGAAAGACGACGGTCACCTTCTCCCCCGCGAACATGTTCGCGAAGAGACGGATGGTGAGCGACATGGGACGGGCCAGGTGGCTGATGATCTCGATGGGAATCATCAGAATGGCAAGGAGAGTATTCGGAATCCAGTGATCGAACACTTTTGGACCGGCGAAGTGGGCGAAGTATTTCGCCGCGCCGTTCTCGCGAATACCTATCCAGTTGTAGTAAAGAAATGCGATGAGCGCGCAGCCCGCCGGGACGTACGGTACCTGCGTGGGAGACTGCAACCCGGGGATGGTGCCGATCAAATTTGAGAACAGGATGAAGATAAACAGCGTCCCGAACAGAGGCAGGTAGCGCCGGCCGTGATGACCGACATTCTCTTCGGACTGGCCGCGCAGGAAGCCGTAGAGCTCTTCCATGATCTGCTGGAGCTTACCGGGCTTATCGATCGAGAGGCGTGTCCGTAGCAGCGCGAACAGGATCAGGATGATAAGCGCCACGACGATCTGCATGACGATGAAGTTGGCCCACGGCCGCGCGGGGTTCTCGGCGTGCTGCTGAAAGAGCGCGAGAATCGAGTTTCCCAGGTCCGCGAAATGGTCGTTGAAAAAGCGCGTTAAGCCGATTTCTTCATCGTTCATAAGTCAGTTCGAAAATTGCCTCCAGTATGACGGCGCCTACAGACACAAATAGACCCGTAAACGCGGCATACACACTAATTTGCGTAAACCTCAGCATAACAAAAGCCCCGAGAACGAGCACGATGAAACGGAAGAGAATCCACGCGGCTGCGCCCAGGCCTCCGGTGGAGTTCGCAGTGCCCAACGCGTTCACAATGTTATGAAGATTTCGGAAGTTCCACCAGGACGCGATCGCTCCGAGAAGAAAGCCTGCGGAACAGCGCCATCCGCCATAGATCTGGGCGGCAATCAGACCAAGCGCGGCGACACAGAGGAGAAACCTTTGCAAGCGTCGGGTGAGGCGTGCGTGGTCATTTGCGATCGACATCCACCTGCGATTCCCGGATAGCTTCCACCATTCCGGCCACGATACCGAGCACCAGGAAGACGTAGTGCAGATAGGTAGTGTGAAACAGCTTGTCGAGCCCGTAGCCGATGCCATAACCGACAAGAGCCGAAACAGGCAGCAGCATGGCGATCCCGCTGTACTGAGAGAAGCCGCCATCGTCCAGTTTCTTGGCCATACCCTATTGTGCGCGCTTTGTGCGGAGCAGGTCGGCGGCGCGCTGCGCGGTCTCGAGCACCAGGTTACCCATTTTCGGATGCGAAGGTTCCATATCGGGGCGGATACCGAGTTCTTCGAGCGCTTCGGTGGTCGTGGGGCCGATGGAGGAAACGACGGTTTCGAGAAGCCCGGCGCGGACCTGGTCCGCAATTCCCTGCTCCCCGGCGATTTGCATGAGGTGCGGAACCTGGACGGAGGTCGTGAAGAGCGTGACGTCGAACAGGCGCCCAGCGAGGCGGCGGGCAGCTTCGCGGAGCGGTGCGGTATCCGCCGGGAGTTCCCATTGATAGACGGGTACGCGCGTAACTTCACAGCCACGAGCGCGGAGGGCATCGAGGAGTTCGGGATTCGGGCGGCCGTATTCCTGGACGGCGATGCGGCGTTCGGGGCGCCCCTCGGTAACCGCGAGGATCTCGCGCCAGGTGTTCGGTTCCGGAGCCATGATCGCGCCGGGCACCTGCAATTCGCGGAGCGCGCTCATAGGTTTGGGACCGCGCGCGACGATAGGGACCGTGCGGAGCGCCGCGGCGAAACGATCGGGTGGATAGCGTGTGGCCAGGACTTTGTCGAGAAAGCGTGTGCCGACGCCAGTCAGGAGGATCACCATGTCGAACTGGCCGGCGAACAGTTTCTCGGCGAAGGCGAAGGCTTCTTCGTTGCGTTCGAGCGGCACTTCGCGCATGGAGGGGGCGACGAACGGGTCGCCCTTCTGGTTGGTGATGAGGGCGGCCATCTCGACAGCGCGACGGCTTTCGAGAGAGAGGACGCGGAGACCGTCGAATGGCACGGTTCGATTGTAGCGGTACTCAAGATAGCCATCCAGGCTGGCTATAATGATTCCATGAAGGTGAGCGTAGCAGAGGCAAAGAACAAATTGCCGGAACTGATACGGGCCGCTGAAGGCGGCGAGTCTGTGACCATCTGCCGGCGAGGTGTTCCAGTCGTCGATCTCGTCCGGACAAAGACGACCGGGACCGAGGAGCCGAAGTTCGGCACGTTAAGGGACCGCATCGTCATCCACGATCCCGACTGGTGGAAACCGATGTCGGATGAAGAGGCGGACGCTTTCCTCGATGGAAGGTATTAGTTGCGGCTACTGCTCGATACAGTGACTTTTGTTTGGGCGATGCAGTCTCCCGAGTTGATCTCCCGAAAAGCGATGGCGGCATTGCGCGACGAACGCACGACGCGGGAGATAAGCGCCGTTTCTCTTGCAGAGCTCGCTATTCAGCAAAGCTGCGGAAAGTTGAATCTGGACAAAGTGTACACAGGCACAGGCTTGTCCGATCTGAAGATCCGCGTGCTCTCATACACCGCGGATCATGCGTGGCAAATGTTCGGCCTGCCGCTTCATCACAAGGATCCGTTCGACCGTCAGATTATCGCTCAGGCGCTTGTGGAAAAGATACCGATTGTTACTCCCGACAAGGCGTTTAGAGCGTACAAGGGCGTCGAGATCATTTGGTGACAGCCGGGAAAGTCTATGATTGGTAAAAACCATGCGACGACTGGCCCTTCTCCTGATTTGGTGCGGCATTGCTGCGGCTCAACCGCGGCCGGTGCAGTTGAAGGATTACTTCGATTTGGAATCGGTATCCGCGCCGGCACTTTCTCCGGATGGGCGGCAGGTCGCATTCGTCCGGACACGCATCATCGAGGCTGAGAACAGGCGCCACACTGAAATCTGGCTCGCGCCGGCGGATGGCGCTACGCCGGCTGCGCGGGTGAGCGATCCGGCGGTGAGTGCGACGGCCCCGCGCTGGAGTTCGGACGGCAAGCTGTTGGCTTACAGCGGCGGCGGGCAGTGGTTCGTGCGTATGGACGGAACGGGCGGCGCTCCGTTTCACATTCCCGGAGTCGGCGGCGCACCTGTTTTCAGCCCGGATAACCGGTGGATCGCATTCACGAAGAAGACGCCCACGCGGAAGGCGCCCGCGCCGGAGCTTTCCGAATTCGACCGGCTGACGCAGGAGCGTTTCAAGGGCCGTATCTATGACTGGATGAACTTCCGCTTCGATGGCCGCGGCTATATCCCCGACCCGCGAGACCCGGTCGCGTCGCCGCCCGGCGAACTGTACGTTGTTCCGGCAGCGGGGGGCGAAGCGAAGCAGTTGACGCATCTGGGGGTGGATGTTCTGGGGCCGGCATGGAGCGCGGACAGCGGGTCGATCGCATTTACGGCGGACTCGCATCAGCGCGACGAGCGTTCTTACGAGCGCGCGGACGTGTGGGCGGTAACTTTGGACGGCTCCCCGAGACGGATCACGGCAGATGACGGCTGGCATCACTCGTCGCCCGCGTGGTCGCCCGATGGACGCTCGATCGCGGTGTTGCGCGAGGAAGGTTTGAACCGCGTGCTTACTGCGAAGCGCAGCCAGGGAAGTCCGATGGATATCTATTTGATCCCGGCCGGCGGGGGCACGCCGCGGAATCTGACGCCGGACTGGGACGACCTTCCCGGCGCCCCGCACTGGAGCGAGGATGGCCGCTCGGTTTATTTCCATGCCGGTGTAAAGGGGGCGGCTCATCTGTTCCGAGTTTCCACGGCGGAAGGCAAAGTGGAGCAGGTGACCGAGGGAGATCGCGTGATCGGCGAGGTCAGCATCGCGGGTGGGCGCATCGCGTATACCGCCGCCACGCCGGAACATCCGGTTGAAGTTTATTCCGCGTCCCTGCGGGGCGCTGGGGAGACGAAACTGAGCGCCGTGCAGGAGGGGCTGCTGGCGCGATGGCAACTGGGGAAGGTGGAGCGAATCCGGTATGACAGCAGGGACGGCACCTCTATCGATGGCTGGGTGGTGCTGCCGCCGGGCTACGATCCGCGCGCGCGGGCCTATCCGATGATTCTCACGATCC
>JAOAPQ010000028.1 GCA_025462965.1 Bryobacterales bacterium | reverse complement strand
TGGGTTTTAGTGACGGTGAGATCGGGCACCCCGGCTGCGCCGATAGTTGTGGGATCACTAGCCGAATCGTTCGCCGTGTTGGTCTCCCCGCCGCCTGCTACGGTGGCCGTGTTGGTCACGGTCGCGGGCGCATTGCCGGCCACGCTCACCGCCAACGTAATGGTTGGATAGCTCGTGCTTGCGGCCAGCGCGTTGCTGCGGGTGCAGTTCACGGTGGGCGTGAGCGCGCAGGTCCAACCCGTGCCGCTCAACGCCGTCGCGGTGAGCCCGGTCGGGACCGTGTCGGTCATGGTCACGGTGCCTGTGGTTGCAGCCGAGCCTACATTATTCAGTGTGATGGTGTAGCTGCCCGTCCCGCCTTGCGTGAAGTTGCCGGAATGGGTTTTAGTGACGGTGAGATCGGGCACCCCGGCTGCGCCGATAGTTGTGGGATCACTAGCCGAATCGTTCGCCGTATTGGTCTCGCCGCCGCCCGCTACCGTGGCCGTGTTGGTTACGGTCGCAGGCGCATTGCTTGCGACGCTTACCGCCAGCGTGATGGCCGGATAACTTGTACTTGCGGCCAGCGCGTCGGAACGGGTACAGTTCACCGTGGGCGTGAGCGCGCAGGTCCAACCGGTGCCGCTCAACGCGGTTGCGGTGAGCCCGGTGGGGACCGTGTCGGTCATGGTCACGGTACCTGTGGTTGCAGCCGAGCCCGCGTTATTCACTGTGACGGTGTAGCTGCCCGTGCCGCTTTGCGTGAAGTTGCCAGTGTGAGTTTTGGTGATGGTGAGATCTGGCACCCCGGCGGCGCTGATCGTTGTGGGATCACTAGCCGAATCGTTCGCCGTGTTGGTCTCGCCGCCACCCGCCACGGTGGCCGTGTTGGTCACGGTCGCAGGCGCATTGCCGGCGACACTAACCGCCAGCGTGATGGCCGGATAACTTGCATTTGCGGCCAGAGCATCGGAACGGGTGCAGTTCACGGTGGGCGTGAGCGCGCAGGTCCAACCGGTGCCGCTCAAGGCGGTTGCGGTGAGCCCGGTGGGAACCGTATCGGTCATGGTCACGGCACCTGTAGTTGAAGCTGAACCCGCGTTATTCACTGTAAGTGTGTAGCTGCCGGTTCCGCCCGGCGTGAAGTTGCCGGTGTGGGTCTTGGTGAGTGTCAGGTCGGGACCACCGGCATTGCGGAAGTAATCCACGGAGACGGTAAAGGCAGGCGTACTGCTGGCCGGATTGAAATAATTCGCTCCGAAAGGCCCGATGCGGGCGGCCGTGAAAGTCTGTGTAAAAGTGACGCCGGTCGTATAAGTGACTCCGTCCTTGGACCAGCTTTCAGTCCAGGTATTGCCCACCCGCTTCACTCGTAACCAGAAGGAGGCTGCACCGGCTGCCACTACGTTGTTGAACCGGGTTGTCTCAGCGCCGGCAACGATGGTGGCGGCATATAGGCTCGTTTGAGTGCCGTCCGAATACAATTCGAAACGCAGGAAGTTGCTCCCGTCCTGCTCAACTATGACGCCCTAGTTGGTGTACTGGGCTGAGGGAATCGAATCGAACTTGACAATCACGTCGAAGTCAACGTTCGCGATCGTCTGCATCATGCGGACGGCATTGTCGGAACCGGATACCGTCGGGTCGTGGGTCGCTCCACCCGGCACTGATAACAGCAGGTTGGTCCCGTTGAGGGAAAAGGTGCCGCCAGCGGGATTTGTAAGTGTCCATAACGAGGTGTTCAGCACCGTGCTATTGAACTCATCCGATACGGGTGCTCCGGGAGCCGCCCAAATACTCACTCCCGTCGCTAAAACACCAATGGCCGCTTTCAATAACACGCGGATCCTAAGTGAGGCGGGAAAACGCCATGTAAAATGCCCTGATTTCATACAACTGACCATTTGAAATTCGGCGCGTTCACTTCTCTGCACATCCAGTCGCAAAAACAGCATCCGCGGCCAAGTCCTCGCCCGTATTGGGCTGTGTATAATTACCCGTAAATAGGTTCAATCGACGCCGGTGGAGAATCCAGCACAGGGCCCCAAAGACGTAGAGCCCGGACACGACGATCGACCCAGCCATACCCGTTTGGCCATACGACGGCGCCAAGAAACAGGCCAGCACGATGTTGAGGAGTCCACCCTGCAGGGTGACAAAATTCAAGGGCTTCTCCAGTCCCATGGGTAACATCCAGTGGATTGCGACCGCATAGTTGAGAGTTGTGATTAAGGGCAACACCGAAAGCACCTGGAGAGCTGGAATTGCGAGTCGAAAGTTAACTCCGAGAAACGTGTTCACGATGAATCCGGACCCGAAAAACAGGCCCAGCCCCATCAGAATGCTTGCTCCGCCGCTCACGACCAAGACTCGCCGCGCAGTCTTCGCTGCCGCGTGGAGGTTATGTCGGGCGAGGTAGCTGATCTTCGGAAACAGCGCCCGGCTCAGCGGCGACAGGGTACCGCACGCCGCCCTGCTGATCTTTTCGGCCCCGGAAAAATAGCCAACGACCGCCGGGGGCGCGAAGAAGCTCAATATCAGTACATTTGCAGTGCTGAATAATCCGCTGGAACACTTAAAAATGAAGGTCGTCCAGCCCATTCGTAACGTTTGAACAGTGTTTGCCCAATTCGCAATTCGAAAATCGACTTCCTTGTACGCCAAAGCCAACGTTATTCCCGTGGCAATCAGTGAGACTATCGCTGAAAGAATCAGAAGGTTGTATCCATCCCTGACGGAACGGACCACGACAAATGTCGCGACGGTAGTCGCGATCTTGGATCCGATCTCTATGCCCGCCACCAGTCGCATGCGTTCCAATCCCTGGAAGAACCACATCATATTGAAACCATAAGAGATCCCCAGGAATATTCCTGTGAAAACTAGCTTTGAATGGGCGGCGGATGGCGACGTCCACAGGACTGCGACCCACGTGACAGCAAGAACTGGAAGCATCAGAAGGACTTTCGCGGCAAGCACTCCGGACAGGACATTCGCCAGACGCGTTCGATCGCCGCGAAAGCGGGCCACTTCCCTGGTACCTGAAAAGTCAAAGCCGTACTCGACGACATACCCCACGTACATGCCTAACGATTGAGCCGTCGCGACTTCGCCCCAACCAGCCGGACCAAGCACACGGGACAGATAAGGGATTGTTACAAGGGGAATGACAAAGGAGGCTACGTACACTCCATACAGAGCCAAAATGTTGTGCGTGACTGAGCGACTGACTCGTTTCGAAAGCCATAAAGATATCATGACGAAGGATTGAGAGATAGATAACGAAACAGCAACCGAAAGGCACCGCTACAAGCTCTCTCATTGGTTTCTGAATCGCCGGAATCAGCCATTCTAGATACCCGGTTCTGCGGCCAATGATCCGCATCCGAAACCGTTGGGGAGTGACTACAATCCAGTTATCGTGGGAAACTCTGGAAAGATAAATGCAAGCCAGATAAGTCAATTAGCTGGTCGCGCTACCGCCACTTTCCCCCAAAGGCAGAACTGATACCACATGAGTCTCAACCTTTTGTATGGACATGTCAATAGATGGGGGATCACTGGTCGTCCGGTAAAGTACTTGGGTGGAAACCGGCAAGTAGGTGGTTGGAAGTCAGCTGCGCCTTATCAAGTTATTGAAGCCAGGTCCCGCGAGATTTTTCAACCTAGAAGACGACGCGCGCACTTGCCTGCGCGCGCCGGGCATTCGTGCCGTCGGGGAACCCGGAGGATTGTGTGCCGAGTCCATAAGCCCCGGGCGTAAGCGTAAGCACTCGCTTCGCCTCCGTGTAGGCTTGATTGCTGATTTGAGTGTCGATAATCGTGTTGCTGATATTGAACACTTCGAAATTCAGGTACAGGCGGCAGCGCTCATTGATCGGAAGGACCTTGCTTATTCGTGCGTCGGCCCGGTAGACCGCAGGCGTATACAAGCTGTTCACCGGCCAGAACGGCACGCGAGGGTTACCGCCGAAGCCGTTAATCGTGCTGGCATACGCCATCCCGGGGACGGGCGTGTCCGTGGTCCGAATCTGAGCCGTGGTCGGCCGGCCGCTGGCTAGTGTGGTGATCGCGGAAAATTGCCAGTTATTTACCACATACTTGTAAAACCGGCCATTTCGATGCGTGAAAGTGGGCTGCTCGACAAAGGAGAAAACCAATCTGTGCCGTTGGTCGAGTGCGGAGCTGCCTTTGTCGAACGGGTAGTTTCCGTTATAGGTGGTGAGATTCGGATTGGCGTAGAACAGCGTGTCTAATGCGGATCCCTGGCCATCGTCTATGGAATGGGCCCAGGTATAGGAAAGTAATGCTTCGAATCCATTCGAGAAACGTTTATTCACTTGGACGGCGAGTGCGTTGTAGTAGCTATTAAGTCCGTTTTCGTTTTGAAGGACTCGCCCGTAGTGCGGGTCAATCTTATTGGCTGCCAGGTACACGGGTGTCGAGAAACTCCCGATTGTGCTGCCGGTTGCGTCGGCAACGGTGTAGGTCACGGCCGGGCCGGGGGCGCCTATATTCAGGTCGCGCATAGCAAGGAGTTGCACACCCCGGCTCCAAATGTAGGAAGCGGTCAAGCCGAAATCAGGTCCTAACTGCCGTTCCACAGCGAGGGTGCCTTGTTCCGTGTAAGGCGTCCGCAGATTGGGAGCGGCGAACTGAACGTTCGCGGCACCGATGGTCGCGTTTGGGGGCAACCCTGAGAGGGCATTCGGATACACGGGGCCGTTTGCCACCTGAAGCGGATTCGTGTTCTGCAGCGAGATCGCCCACTGGTAGTTGCCGTTATTGGTAAACAGGTTGCTGATCAAGGACGCCGGGAAGCGCGCATGGAACATACCGTAACCGGCGCGCAGAACCGTCTTTTCGTTCAGGGTGTAGGCGAGTCCAATCCGCGGAGCCAGGTTCAACTTCCCGGTCGGGATACGGGCGGTTTGGGGATAGTCCGGGTTGGCGACAATTGGCTGAGGCAACTGGGCGTACTCGTACCGCGCTCCATAGTTCACCGTCAGTTTGGGCGTGAGCATAAATTGGTCCTGGAGATAGATGCCGTAATCGCGGATCGTGGCGTCGACGACAGGGTTTCCGATAGTCTGCGCGTAGCTCTGCCAGTTCTTGGCTCCTGCGGTATTGCCCGAGAAATCCCGCGCGAAATCGGTGACTGTCTGGTAAGTATATAAGCCATACAGATTGTTAATGAAGTAGGTGTAATCCGCCGTGTTGGCGATATCGACGCCGAATTTCAAGATGTGCTTACCGAGCGTCCAGGAAGCATTATCGGCATACTGGAACCTCTGTTCATTCGGCTGTACGCGCGGTAAAAAGGTCGCGCCCGCGCCGAGGCCAGTTTGGTTGGCGACGGTGAGAGCGGCCAGCCCGATGCCAGGCGGGATCTGGCGCTGATGGAACGTGTCGGCCTGGCGATCGGTGAACCAACCGAAGCGGGCCTCGTTGACGAAACTCGCCTTGGGGGCGGCAGTCCAGGCAAGTTTCCCGTTGCGCACGCGAACAGAATCATCGCCGTTGGCGCCGATCCCGGACCCCGTTGTGGAGGAGATACCCGTCTGAATGCCATTCGGCGAGAGGAAACGCTGATAGTTCAAGCTCGCGCTGAAGGTATTTCGCTCCGAGGGCAGCCAGTCGATCCTGCCGAACCCCAGATCCTGGTCGGCTGTGCGGGGTATCAGGCCGAAGTAGCGCGGCAGGATGCTGTCGATGGCGGCGCACTGGGCAGGCGTCGCGGGGGCGCCACAGCCGAGGAATGTTATGTTGTTGGGATCGATAACGCCCGCCCTGCTGATACTGTCCACCATGGGAAAGTTTCGGCGGGTGAAGTCGGCGTTTACAAAGTAGAAAAGCTTATCCTTGATGGCGGCCCCGCCCACGCTGGCTCCAGCCTGGTGTCGAACCTCGTGAGGGTTGAAGGTGGCATAGCGGTCTCGCGCATCAAGCGTGCGGTTGCGAAAGAACCAGTAAGCAGTGCCATGAAAACTATTGCCGCCGCTTCTGGTTACGGTGTTGACGACGCCTCCTACAGCCCGTCCATATTCGGCAGAGTAATTTGCGGAAAGCACCTGGAACTCCTGCACGGCGTCCTGTGAAATCTGTGAGGCAATGCGCGTGCGGCCCGCGTTCTCGTTGTAAAACTGTTCGGTGGTGTCGTTGCCGTCTATGAGGAAAGAGTTGCCGCCGGCGACACCGCGGAAGGTGAGTAGGCCGAACGTACTATCGTTGGTGACTCCGGGGGTTAATAACACAAATGAATCGACGCGCCGACCGTTGATCGGCAGCTCGAGGATCAGCTTGGAATCGATCACCTGGGAGACATCGGTCTTGGTGTCCTGGATCGCGGCAGCGGCCGAGCCAATTTCTACGATCGTCGTGCTGCGTGCGACCCCCAGGCTGATATTCAGGTTGAGGTTTTGACCGACCCGGAGGTTTAGGCCTTTGGCATCATACGGGGCGAAGCCGGGCGCCGTGACAGTGACTCTATAACCGGACGCGGGGACCAGAGCCGGTGCGGTGAAGATCCCGCCGCTGTTTGTGGTGATGGTCCGGACGCTACCCTGAGAGTCGTTCGCAACGGAGACCTGGGCATTGGGTAAGGACCCCCCCGATGGATCGTGGACGACTCCGGAAATGGCTGCTAACCCGCCAGCGGATTGAGCGAAAGCCGGCGCGGACGCGGCCAGCAAAAGTGAAGCGGTGAAACGGAGAGACATGGAACCTCCACCAATCAGGGTCTTTTGAAACAACAATAGGGGTCGAATTCTTTTTGGTTAGTGTGCTGTCGGCGCGAAACGGAACGTGAGTACCATATCGCTCTGGACATTCCGGTTATTGTCCTGTGCGGGTCGAAATCGAAACAGTTGTGCGGCTTTGAGGGCCTCATTCGAAAGCAGTCCGGCTGCCGCGCCTTTTCTGGATATGACCCGTGTACCGATCACTCTCCCTTGCACATCGACAGTTACCATCACGTCTATTTGGACTTCGGTTCGAATTCTTGACGCTACGCCGAGGGGCACCGCGGGAGTTACCTGATGGAC